>JAIXVB010000242.1 GCA_027483245.1 Verrucomicrobiaceae bacterium
AGGGTTTCGGCCATCTTTTCGACGGGCGTTTCATCCATCTCCAGCAGCCACTCGGGTAGGCCGATGTCTTTGAACATCCAGCACTTGGGCGAATGAAACTCCGAGTAGGTGTGGATGATCGGGGTGCCGTTGGCTAGGGCGATGATCGGCGAATGGGGCTCGTGACAGACGATGGTGTGAGCACGAGCGAAGATGGAGGCCGCTTCATCGGCATTCCAAAAGTATTCCAGGTTCACGACCTGCTTCTGAATCTCGGGCGGTAGGGGATCGTGAATGAGGCGTTTGTTGTGGCCCATTTCTTTGATGGTTTCGGGTGCGATCAGGACCTTGTGACCGGTCTTCTTCACCCAAAGCGTGACCAGTTCGCGATACTTGGCCGCGCGGCGTTCATCGTCGGCGATTTGTTGCGGCGTCGGATGCAGCGGGTTGAGCTTCTCGGGGCGTGGATCATCGACACCTGGAGCTTTGGGGGTGTTGGTGCGGATTTGCACGGTGATGAACTTTCTGTCCTCAAGACCGAGCTTTTTCATCGTCGCGAGTCCGCGTTCGTCGTCGCGCACGTCGATGCCGAAGCAGCCGTCAGGACCGAAAGCAAGAGCGGCAGGTTTCACCCCTGCGGACTGGAGGATGTTTAGGGTCTTGGTCTCGCGAGTGTAAATGAAAGAGGCGGCATTGAGCAGGGCGATGCGGTCTTCGGCCCCTTTGCCCTGAACCATGGTGGGGAAATAGGATTGGCCAAAGAGGCCATAGGGTTTGCCATGTTTTTGGCAGAACTGCATGAAGGTGATGTCCTGGCCCATGCCTGAGTTGCGAATGAAGAAGTCACAGCCAGCGATGGCTTGTTGCAGCTCCAGATCTTTCGCGCCTTTGCCGGCGAGGCTGCCCTGCAGGATCGTGACTTTTGGGAAGCGCGCCTTCAACATGGCGGTGACGCGATCATCCAGTTTCATGGCCCAAAGCACGACTTTCAGCTCTGGCAGATGCTGTTCGATCACTCGCAGCGTTCCGGGCGTGTGGCCGATGTCGCCAATGTTCACGGTGTCCCAGGCGGATTGCAGCACCAGGGTCTTGGGCGTGCCATCGGCAGCGAGGGCGGAGCCTCCGAGGGCAGCGGTGAGTGCGGTGATGAAGTGGCGGCGTGTGGTCATGGTCGGATCTGGGTTGAGGGCTGGGGAAGGGCGGTCAATCGAACCCGATGATGGCAGAGTCCGCCGAGAAGGTCAGCGAAAAATTGCTTCAATGCGCGGGGTGCCTCTCCTGCACCGGCAGCGCTTACAACCAGCCCATTTTGCGAAACCAAGCGAACATCCCACCCACCACGGCGATACACATGGCGTAAAAGCCCACAGGATAGGCCCAGGGATAGGTCCACGATTGCTCGAACTCTGGCATCTTGGGGAAGTTCATCCCAAAGATGCCTGCGATGAAGGACAGAGGCATGAAGATGGTGGCGATGATGGTGAGCACCTTCATGACTTCATTCATGCGATGACTCATCGCGTTCATGTAAGTCTCGGTCAGCCCGATGGCCACCTCGCGATAGGTTTCCATGAGGTCGATCACCTGCACGCTGTGGTCGTAGGCATCCCGCAGGAAGAGCGAGGCGGTTGTGGAGAAGTTCGCGTGGTCCACGCGTTGCAGGGCGTGGATCATTTCGCGCATGGGCCAGAACTCACGCCGCAGCAGCAGCAGTTCATGTTTCACCTCATGTATGCGCCGGATCACCGCAGGATTCGGCCGGTCGAGCACCTCGGTCTCCACGTCTTCGAGTCGCTCGCTGTAGTGCTCCATCACCGGGAAACACTGATCCACCACGGCATCGATCAGGGCATAGAGAAGAAAGCTCACATCGTTCGTGCGGAGGCGTGAGCCGTCCTTGTGAATGCGTGTCCGCACCGCGTCCCAGACATCGCCATGGGTTTCCTGAAAGGTGATCAGGGTGGACTTGCCGAGGAAAAAACAGACCTGCTCACAGCGCAGTTGGTGCTCTACCAGATAGATCATGCGAGCGAGGATGAAGAGGCGAGTGGTCGCGCTGGTCGCACCGGGGTAGGACTCGATCTTTGGCCGCGTTCCCGGGTGCAGCATGTCTTCCACGGCCAGAGGATGCAGGTCATACTTGTCAGCCAGGGCTTGAATAATCCGCAGATCGGTGAGGCCATCGACATTGATCCAGCGCACCTGCGCCCACTCGGGCCGGTGATGGCTGAGGAAGTCATCGACATCCAGCAAATCCACCGCCAGCACTTGCTCCGGGCTGTAGTCAAAGCAGGTCACGAACACTCGGCGCGGCGCGGCGTGCTTTTCGTTCGCGGGATGGTCGGCGCTCCCGCTGGGGTGGTCCGAGTGGGCGGCGGTCGTGCTCGACTTGGATCCCAGCAGCCTCCGCCGCTTGCGCCTGGGTGATGACGAGTCCTGCATGACTGCTTCTTGCAAGCAGACCTCGGGCCGTTCAGATCAGGCAAAACCGTGGCCGGGAAAATGATCGACTGCTGGCCGATCACTCCACGTGTCACTGGATCACGGCGCGTTCACCGGCACCTTGAAGCGTGGGTCATCCCAGGCAAAGGGCGGGCGCTTTCCGCGCAGCAGGTCATAGATGCCGTGATTGGTTTTCATCATCTCCGCCAGCATGTCTTTCCAGGGACGATCCGCCACGCTGATGAGCCCGGTGTTGTAGCTCTCGCCATTGTATTGACTGAACCAGCGGCCCGTCGTGGCCTGATCCACCAGCGTGAACCATTCGATGCCAATGACAAAGCCCAGCGCCGCGCTTTGTTCGACATAGTTTCGATAGGCCAATCCACGCTCCTTCTGGCTGCTGACCTCCCGCCCACCGATCAGGCCGCTATCCTTGGGCGATGACCAAAAGAACTCACTGAGCAGCATCGGCTTGCCACCTGTCCAGGCATGAAATCGACGCAGCGCGGCCGTGTCCACGCCATACGTATAGTAGTTGTAGGAGACCACATCCACGTGACGGCCCATGATCCGGCACAGCTGCTCATCGTTGATCGTGATTGGCTGCAGGCGGCTGCCGATGAGCAGATGATTCGTGTCGTGTTGACGATACAGGCGCTCGATTTGGGCGAAGTAGGTCTCGAGGAACTGACCGACAAAGGCACGCACATCGGCCTTGGCTGCATCGGTTGTCACGGCGAGCCCGCTATCGATCAAAGCTTCAAACGAGGTCGCCTGTGCCTGCCAAGCTTGGTTATAGGCTGCCACGTCTTGATACTTGGTTTTCAGCGCTGCCACGAGTTCGCGCTTGCAGGCATGTTTGCCTGTCAAAGAAGGGATCACACGCGGCAGGTCATCGTAACGCGGTTCATTGACGATGAACCAGCCGATGAGCAGCGGGTCATTGGCACGAGCGGGCAGTTCACGGGCGAGGTTTTCTGCGATCTTGGCTTCGGTGCTCGGTTCATACGGATCCCACACTTCATGGGCTCCGGGGATGCGTGAGAGGCCTTCCCATTCATTGATCGGCAGATGCGCGACATACGGGAAGCTGGCCTTCACGTGCGCTTGAGTGGGCGTGGGACTGAAGGCACCGATGGAGTTGAAGCCCCACTTGCGCACGCGGTCGATCATGCGCGTCGCGTGGGTTTCATAATCATAGGGGCTGCCGAATTTGCGGATCGTGTTCGCCAGATAAAAGGAGAAGTGAGCATTCGCATCGCCGGGGCGATAGGCACTGGCAAACTCACCCTCAGGCTTGGGCAGCCACTCATAGATGTCCTCGCGTCCCTTCACGTAGGTGTAGTCATCGTTGGGGGCGAAACCGCAGACGCCGAGGTGGAAAAAGGCATTTCCATCTGGATCGACTAACCAAGTTTTCTCCGCCTTTTGCTCGACATGAAAGTAACCGGTCTTCTTCAGGCCGAGCGCGGCTCCGCTGTCTGGCTGCCCGCCAAAGCGATCCAGCTTCGGCGTCTCGAGACTGTTATAATACGCAGCCTCCGCGACTGCATCGGCCTTCAGGTCTTCGAGACTGAGCAGTTTGTTCGGGAAGCTATCTTTCAGGCTCTGGCCAAAGGCATCCACGAGCTTTGCAGAAGCGCTGAGATCCGAGCTGATCGTTACCGTGTCTGTGGTCTTGTCAGGATTGTAAGGCACGAGGAACATCCAGTGATAGACCGCCCAGTTCCACTCGCGGTTGTCCGTGAGTTGTTGAAAGGAGTATTCAGGGGTGACTAAGCTCAGGCTCTGACCTTGGGCATTCTTCACCATGAAGCGGGTGCCATTCAGGCTCGCCAGATGGGGGCTCTTGGGTTTCTCCGGCGGGAAGATGCCGTCGGTTGTGTCGATCTTCCACACGCCGCCTTTGCCAAAGCTGATGTCAATGAGAGTCGTCATCTTCCAGGACTTCACCACTTCTGGCACTTGGCGGAACTCCACACGAATCACTCCGGCTGTGATCGTCAGTGCACATTCTGCGCCGCCTTCATAGCGCACCAGGGCCTTGTCACCGCTGGCCTTGACCTCGATCTGTTTGTGCACGGGCTCATTCGCTGCGTTGATGAACTCCGGGTAGCTCAAAATGAATGTGCCCAGGCTGCCTGCCTTCATCTCGATGCCTGCTGCCGTGGACTTCAGTTCAGCAGCAGGCAGATCGCTCGTGATCCAAAGCACGAGCAAGGAAAGGAGAAAACGTTTGAGCAAAGAAGAGCAGGGGAGACGCATGGGCGGCGATGATAGACACGTCGCACGGGCTTTCCAGCCCGTGTTCCATGAAACCGTAGCATCGGCTTTCCCAGCCTGTGTGGATTGAACGAGCCCTGAGGATCCAAGAGCCCAGCCTGGAAAGGCTGGGCTACGCTGACCGAGCTACTCCATCGGCACGAGTTGCAAGGCATCCAGGATCACAAAGCCTTCCGTCTCGGCATTGCGGAGTGTGATCGTCGTTTCGCCCTTGAGTTCCACGACGCCGATGCTGCGAAAGGCCTCGCCCGCAGGCAGTGGCTGGGTTTGATCAACGATGATCGAAGTCGTCTTCCCACCGCTTTCAATGATGATCGGCACCTTCGTCGCCCGAGTCTCATGCGCGGAGTAGGCCATGCGCAGGTCGTATTTGCCGGGCTTCGGCGCTTTGAATTGAAAGCGTGCACTGGACTGGCCATCGCCACGTTTGTCATCGTGCAGGTAACCGCTGCCGAGGTGCGGTTTGAAACCCGAGGAGTGACTCCATTCTCCTTTGATCTCAGCCTGGGTGTCATCGAGCACGATGCCTGGCAGTGATTTCGGATCGATGCTGATCGCGCCCTTGGCTGCGGGCGGCAGGTCGGGCAACACGGGGAGATCGAGCACTTGTTTCTGCGCCAACAAGCGCTCGCGAAGGGCTGGATACGACAGCTTTTGCACGGCCAGGTTTTGTTTCGCACTCAAGGCCGCCGCGATGCCCGCGCTCTGGCCCAGAATCATCCAGGTCGGCTCCACGCGAATGGAGGAGATGCCCACATGGGTGCATGACAGAGCCACAGGCACGAGCAGGTTCTCACACTCGGCAGCCTTTGGCGTGATCGCCCGATACGGGATGTGATAGGCGTAACCATGTCTTCTGCCCGCCATGCGCACAGGCATGATGGTGCCTTCATTGATCACCTGTTCGCCCGTGCCCACACGCTGGCAGTCATGGGAGTCGATGGGAAAGGAGGAAACGACGATGGCATCGTCTTTCGCGGGGTCTTCCATGATGTCCTTTTGAGAAACCACCGACTCACCGATCATGCGGCGGCCTTCGCGCACATAGAGTTGTGGCGACCAGTGACCGTAGTCCGGGAACTCATCGCGGCAGAGACCGATCTGCGCGTATTCCTCGCGAATCGCCGCTGGCACCGCAGGGTCAGTGCTGAGGAAGTGATGCATCTCCAATGTGTATTGTTTGTGCGCCTCCCAAATCTTCGCGCGCCCGGCTTCATCGGCTTCGCTCCAGCCATTGCACGCGCCGACGAGCCCCATCGAGAACTGTTTTCCGATGCCGTTGTTCGCATCAAATTTGTTCCCCGGCAGCGGGTAGAGATCCCACAGCAGGTGCGGGCGCTTTTCTTGGGCAAAGTAGCGACGCACCACTTCAAAGCGCGCTGGATCATAGTGGGCGGGTTTGGGGAACGGCACGCGATTCGCTGGGTCCTTGGTCACGCAGAGTCGGAAGCTGTAAACCATCACGTTCTTGTCGCCTTCCTCGTCCGGACCAGCGTCCGTGGTGGTGATGAGCGGCAGCGGCTTGCCCTCCGTGTCCAGACCTGAGATCGCCATCTTGGCCTTCGGATACTGTTTGCCAGCCAGTGACTCACCAAATTCCTTTCGCCCTTCGCGTCCGATGGTCCAGCTCACGCCCGCAGCGGCCATCAGATCCCCTTCGTAGGTTCCATCGATGAACACTTTGGCCACGAAGTCACCGGCGCTGGTGGTGATGGACGAGATGCGTCCCGCCTTTTTGACCGCTTGTTTTAAGACATGTCGGGTCAGCACCTTCACGCCTGCCTCCTGGAGCATCTCTTGCGTAATCTTGGCCGCGACGTGCGGTTCATACGTCCAGTGCTTGTGATCCTTCTCGCTCACCTTGTAGGGCAGTGTCACCCCGCGCTCTTGATAGTCCTTTTCCACCCGCGAGTGCCATTCATCAAACAGACCCATCACCGTACTGCGCACCGTTTGATTGGAATCGCTGAAGCACAGCCCGCCCGTGTTGACCCCACCGACATGCGCGGTCGGCTCCAGCAGGATCACCGAGGACCCCTCACGCGCCGCGGCGATGGCTGCACAAAAGCCCCCGGGCGTCGCCCCATAGACAATGACATCCGCCTCCGTCTGAGCGCAGACCGGAGACACGAGGGTGAGAAACAGCAGACAGAGGAGCTTATTCATGGTTGTCAGGTCATCAGGCCGCAGGTGGGTGTTTTTGGACAGGGAATGCGGAGTGCGGAGTGGTGGAGTGGTGGAGTGGTGGAGTGGTGGAGGCTCGACATCCTTCTCCTACTCTTCCTCTTACTCCCGGAAAGTGGTCAAAGCGCTCTCAAGTCATGACTCGCCCCAAGGAGAGGGACTTGCCAAGTCCCTGCTACCGATCCGGCACTTAGCAAGTGCCGCTCCTTGATTCCATGCCAAGTCGCGCGCCAAGGAGTGGGACTTGCCAAGTCCCTTTCTCCCGGGCACCTGGCAATCAAACTCTCGCGTCTGGTTTGGGTGGAGGGGTGCCAGACAAGTCGGTCGAGCTGGCAGGCACGGCGGTCCAACTGGCAGGCAAGGCGGTCCAACTGGCAGGCACGGCGGTCCAACTGGCAGGCACGGCGGTCCAACTGGCA
>JAIXVB010000021.1 GCA_027483245.1 Verrucomicrobiaceae bacterium
CCTCGCGAACGATTCAAATGAAGGATGGGCACATTGTGAATGACGAACCTCGAATGCCGATCTCAGAATGACTTTTTTTACCGTTGTGGTTCGTGGTCTTTGGCGGCGTCCTGTGCGCACGGGGTTGACGCTGGTCGGCATCTCCATTGGCATCGCTGCCGTGGTGACTTTGGTGGGGCTTTCGCGAGGCTTTGAGAAGAGCTGGGAAACGGGTATGAAAGCTCGAGGAACGGATGTGGTGGTGAGCAACATGGGCACGGCCTTGGCTCCGAAACCGTTTGAGCAATCGGTGCGTGATCGCCTTCTTGGCCTGCCGCAGATCGCAGCGACCTGTGCGATCTTTGTCGATCTAACAAGCATCGAAGACTCCTCCATGATGGTGGTTTCAGCGCGTGAATGGGAGGGCTTTTCCTGGAAGAGTTTGACGCTTCTTTCGGGAAGGATGCCTCAAGATGCGATGGAGCCTGCCGTTGTTTTAGGACAGACGGCGGCCGAAGCGCTGAAGAAGAAGATCGGCGATCCCATTCAGATCGAAGCCACGGAGTTGACCGTCGTTGGGATCGTCGATGGCGGGGCTTTGGTGGAGAACGGATCCGTGATCGTTTCACTGCCCTTGTATCAAGACATCACAGGCAACGAGGGTAAGATCAACATCATCGATGTGCGCGCAGCGCCTGGCATGACTGAGACTGACATCAAGGCTCTATGCGATCAAATCAACACGCTCATTCCAGAGGCTCGCGCGATGGTGGCGGGCGAACATGTCGGCAACAGTGAAGCCTATCGGTTCATTCGTGCGATGAGTTGGGGCACTTCCTTGTTAGCGGTGATCGTGGGAGTGCTGGGAGTGATGAATACGATGCTGATGACAGTGTTTGAGCGGAAGCAGGAGATTTGCATCCTGCTGGCGATGGGCTGGAAGCGTGGCCGTATCATGAGCATGATCTTATTGGAGTCGGCACTGCTCGGTTTGCTCGGTGGCATCGCTGGTGTTTTGATTGGAGCACTCGGCGTCAAGGTGATGGAGACCTTGCCTGCGATCCATGGGCTGCTGGAGCCAGATTTGAGTGTGCCTTTGTTTTTGGTCTCCGTGGCCATCGCTGTCGGTGTCGGTGTGCTGAGCGGCCTTTATCCAGCGTGGCGCAGCTCCAGGCTGACGCCCAGTTTAGCCATGCAGGGCTGATCCTCACGATTATGAAACTTCTTTTCTCACCACTCGCCCTCCTCTTTACCCTCATCTCCGTTCAGGTTCAGGCCGTTGAACTCACCGCGAAAGACTGTGCGGCCAAACTCAGTGCCGGACAAACGGATGGCTCGTCACTGGTGCGTTTGAAAATGGAGGTCAAGGGCGCGGCGAAGACGACGCTGCAACTCCAGATCAAACAACGCCGCACGGCGAGCAGCACTGAAATGGTCTATCAAGTGCTCTGGCCCAAGGAGCGCGCGGGAGAGTCTGTTTTGCTGCGGCAGAGTGGTTCTCAAGCGCTCATGGGTTCGATCTTCACGCTCCCGGACCAAGTTCAATCACTCAATGCCGCGCAGATGCAGGAGGGCTTGTTTGGCAGCGATCTGTCGTATGCGGATGCGGTCGAAAATTTCTTCGCGTGGGATCAACAATCGTTCCTTGGCACAGAGGTCATCAATCGCGTGAGTTGCCAGATCCTTGAATCCAAGCCTGGCAAAGGTCAGCGCTCGAATCATCACCATGTGCGCACTTGGGTGGACACCCGCCGTTTGGTCCCTCTGCGCATTGAAAAATACAACGCTGCGGGGCAGGTGACTCAACGGATTGAGTCAGGTCGCATCGTGACCGATGACATCGGACGTCAAGTGCCTGCCAGCCTCACGGTGAGTGGGCGCAGAGCTGGCTTCAGCACTGAGCTCGAAGGTTCGAAGCTCAAGCACGAGGTGAGCTTCACTGAGGCAGAGTTTACACCCGCAGCCTTCTACAAGATGAAGGCTGCGAGTTTCCGGACGGAATAACGCGGGTCTAAGTGAAGCTCAAAGGGCGGGCTTATTTGGCCAGTCCCTTGATGCTGAAGTCATCATACTCCACGTCCACGGCATTGGTGGTGAGGCTGATGAGTGATTTTGTTTCATGAGCAATACCGGAGGATTGAAAGGTTCCGACAGCTTTGCCGTCGATGATCACGGTGAGGGCATCCCCCTTGGTCTGCACGGTCAACGTGTGCCATTCCTGAAGAGCGAGTTTCGCGGGGAAACGCTGGGCTTTCGTTGCCAGCATGGTCTTTTCTTCGGGGGTGAGCTGATTGGCTTTCTTGCGTTCATAGAGGCCATTGCTCAGATCAAAACCACCCGTTTTGGCATCGGACAGATTGACGCTGGTGGGGCTGATGCTGGCCTGACAGATGTGCCCTGCATGAGAGCCCTTGTAGCCTTTGTCATCGAACCACACGTTGAAGCTTTTGGCTTTGTCGGAGACGAAACGGAATCTCACAGACACTTCCAGATCACGCTCACCTTCGAGTCGAATGTGATCCACGGCAGAGTGATCGGAGGTGGGGGCTGTGATGCCAACCAGCACGCCATCCTTCACGATGCTGGCGCTTTTGTAGTGACCCCAGGCTTTGCCAAACCCTTCAGCTGAAAAGTCATCGGAGAAAATGACGCGTGGGTAGTCGCTGGCAGAGACAGCGGTGGCGATCATGAGCGGGGCGAGAAAGAGACGTGTGAACTTCATGGGAAACAGCAAACGTTGATCTAACAGGCAAATTGCGACGATTTGCAGTCTGACGCAGGCGCTGGGCAGGATTCGAGGCTGGAATCATCCGCGTTGCCGAGAATTCACCTTTGAAGATCGCATTCCGTGCTAAGGAGACGGTCATGAAAGTCGAACGACTCAAATACGTCATCTGGGCAGCCGATATGAATCGTGCGGTCGAATTCTACACTCGTGTCTTTGGCGGGACGGTTTTGAAGCAAAATGATTTCATCAGTGAGGTGGCCATCAGCAATGGAGTCATTGGCATCCATGGGGGTGGAGCAGGGGAACGCACTTGGACGGGATTGAGTTTTCAGGTGCCTGACGTGATCGCCGGAGCTGCAGAAATCGTTGCGGCAGGAGGACAACTCACGCGGGAACCAGAGCCTGAAAATGACGAGCCGCCCCATCTCGCGATGTGCATGGATCCAGACGGCAATGAGATCATGCTGACACGCAAACGA
>JAIXVB010000169.1 GCA_027483245.1 Verrucomicrobiaceae bacterium
CGCGAGCTGATTTTTGTTTTCAAAGGTCAGAAAACGCAGACGCTCGGAGAGATGACGAAGGTTTTGCTTCAGCTCCGGGGCACGGGGATTGAGGAGTTGTGCACGCTGATACCACAACACGGCTCGTCCCATGTCGTCTTGGCGATAGCGTGCATGGCCGATGAGTTCAAAGACCTCGGCACTGAGTTGCGGTGGCTTTTTCTTCAGCAGCGACTCGGCCAGATACTGCGCGCGGGTGAAATTGCCTTTTTCCATTTCCGTCACGGCGTCACGATAGATCTCATCAGGCGTTGTCGCCTCCTTGGCAGCCTGGGCGGAAGCTTGGCCAGCAACGCCAAGCAGCAGGATTAAAATCAGCGCCAACTTCGCCAACGAACGACGAAACAAGCCACTCAAAGTTTGCTGAATCGAGCGGCGCTCTTCAGGGCTCAGCGCTGGAGCCGCGACGGCTGAGAAATTGCGGTCTTGGTAGCGGTCGAGGATCTTTTGCAACTCGGAATCGGTGACCTGAGCCCCTGTTGCTACGTGGATGAATTGGGCAGCGCGACGCAAGTATTCAGCATCCTCCACCCGTCCTTCCTCGAAAGCAGCCCAGGCGGCTCTCAGTTCACCCGCACGACCCGCATTTAGGGACTCGCGACGACGACGTGCGTAGGCCACCCCAAAGGCCAGTGCGAGCATTCCCACAGGCACGGCCTGAGCCGTCCAAAAGGTCGTGCTTTTCAGTAGCAGTAGGCTTGTCGGTGCTAACCAGTGCGCTTTGGGTGCCGGGTTCACGACGATGTCGGTGATGTTAGCCTGAGGATTGGCCACGGGGGGGGGAATTGACGTGATCTCAGCCCCAACGCCCGGGGAAGACTCGGTCGCTGCCGTGACTGGCGCGGGTTTCATGTTGAGCGGAATCGCCTCTGTTCTCAGCGTGATGTATTTCTTCTGGCTGGGGCTGAAAAAATTCAGTTCAAAAGGTGGCAGCGATGGATGCACGGCCTCGGGAATGAAGACCTGTGAGTAACCAATGCGGCGCTCGAGCGTGGGCACCTGATTTTGGTCGAGTTGACCTTCGAGGTTGTAGCGTTTGGCTGGGTAAGATTTCCAGCCAGTCGGACTGGTCAAAGCAGGCGTGTCCAGGGCATCAAAATTGCCCGATCCTTCCACAGACAGCTCCACCGCCACAGGGTCGCCCACCGTCAAATCCGTGGGACTGGCCGTCGCAGTCAGGGCGAACTCACCAACCGCACCGCTGAAGTTTGCAGGTTTGCCTTCGCTGGGCAGTGGCAAGACTTTTAGGGTCACTTGCTGGCTCTTCACGACCAGCTTGCGCGGCTCCGTTTGCACACCACTGAAGAACCCTGGGGGAAAGCCCGGAGGAAACATGTTGGGCTGCTGGCGGCCACCTTCGACAGGCACCTCCACCAGGATCTCAATCGACGCCGGCCCCACCTGCAAATCCCCAGTGCGCAGGGAAGAAAGCGTGCTGCGGAAGGTGAAAACATAATAACCCACCCCGTTGATGGAGGTCATCGTTTGCTCACTTTGCTGAGGAAAACGAGCAATTGCGAAATCACTCTTCTCTATGTCGATCAAACCGCCCAAACGACGCAACTGCACCTGCCGGGGCACATACAGACTGCAATTGATCGGCACGACCTCGCCTTGATAGATTTCCTTTTTTCCGAGCTCCACCTGCAGGATGGGTGCATTTTCATCATCTTCAGCTGCTGCGCCAGGAGTTGCTAAGGCCCCGCCGCCCTGTTCTACAGTGAGTTTGACCTCGTTGGTCGTCAACGTCTCGCCATTCACCTGAATGGACTGTGGGGGAATGACAAACTCACCTGGCTCCGTGGCCGAAAGGCCCCAAGTGAGACGCACCGATGAAGTCGAACGACCATTGATAATGCTGAACTGCTGAGAGGTGGAGACCGCCGTGTTTTGACCAATCTGCAGCGGCAACCGCAATTGGGGGATGCTCTGCACTTCACCATCCTGGACGGTGATGATGTAAGTGATGGTTTGATTTGGCCGAGCATTCGCAGGCTGCACATAAGCGCGAACCGTAGCGGCCTGCATGGCACCGGTCATGCCGAAGAGGGTGATGAGCATCAGCCGAAAAACGCGGCCGTGAGTTCTGAGAAAATTCATCCGTTCTGCCATGATATGGTTCCTCGATCTCTACCAGTCTTTCCCATTCACCGCTGGGTCACGCGGGCGCACGATCTGCGCTTTCTTTTGATCATCGGCATAGGTGCGTAAAAAGGCACGCGCCTCATTGGGACTGAACCCCGTGGCCTCATCCTGCTTGGCATCGCCATGCTCGCCGGTTTCCTTTGGCTCGCCCTTCTGATCTTTCGGTTCGCCTTTGTTGCCAGCCTGGAGTTGGCCTTCAGGGAGTTCCTCTTCCTTTTTCCCGTCTTCATCCTGCTTGCCGAGACTCTCCTTGCGAGATTTTTCCTCGTCTTCGCCGGAGCCGTCCTGGTTCTGTTCACCTTCTTCACCGGACTCGCCTTCCTGCTCTTCGCCTTTTTCGCCCTTCTCCCCTTTTTCGCCCTTTTGACCTTTCTGTTTCTGGCCCTTTTGGCCTTTGTTGCCTTTTTGCTCCTGCTGATCCATCTGCTTCTGGAGTTCATCCAGACGCTTTTTCACAAACTCACGATTCTCCTTCAAAGGCTTATTTTCGGGATCAATCTTCAATGCAGCATCAAAATGCTTCACAGAATCCCGCCAAGCCTTGAGTGTGAACTTGGGTTGTTTCGCCAGGATCTTATCGCCTTGATCATAAAGGCTGTGCGCCATGCCTTGATGCGCCTGCTCCTGCACGGTGGTGTCCAGAGATTCCAGAGCTTGGCTAAAAGCACCCACGGCACGGTCATAGTCCTTCAGTTGATGCGTCGAATACCCAAGAGCCTGCGCGTAACGATAACGCACCTTTTCAGAAGGTTGTTCCTTCATCAGTTTGCCAAACAAGTCAGCCGCCAGCTTGTGATCGCCATTTTTGAGCGCCTCTTCAGCCTCCTGGGGGTTCACCCGGTAAAGACTAAAGAAGGATGCCCATACGGAGGCGGAGGCAGCCTTTTGATTCGTGTCCTCAACCGCCAGAACTGGCAAGTCGATGAACCCAAAAAACACCAGCGCCAGGGCTGGGGTAAGCCGACGCACGGCAGGCGATGAGCGGAGAAACCAGGCAGTCATAAGAAACAATACTCCAATAGACAACGGCCAATAGAAACGCTCAATCGGCTTCACGAGTTGCTTCGCCGCGTTTGTCTGGGCCTCAAGAGCTGAAAGCAGATCGCGGACCACCGAGGCGGCGAGAGGCTGAGAGCCGAGTTTCAAGTAACGCCCACGCGTGGTCGTGGCGATTTCTTGGAGCACTGCGCCTTCCAGCTTTGTCTTCACCACATTGCCCTCGCGATCACGGACAAACTCGCCCTGACGATCTGGATCAGGGTCAGGAATCAGGGAACCTGCCTCTGTGCCGACCCCGACCGTGAGCACGAGCACATTTTTCTTCGATGCCTGCTGGGCATATTCACGGATCTGATTGTCAGGCTCTCCACCGTCGCTGAAGAGAATCAACCCATGATTGCGGGCAGGGCTTTTTTCAAAAGTCTCCATGGCCAGTTTCAGCGCCTTGCCGATCTCGCTGCCGCCACGCGGCACCGAGGTGAAATCGAGCGACTGAATGGCCTCGATCACCGCCTCGTGATCGGTTGTCAGCGGTGCTTGGAGATAGGCATTGCCGGAAAAAGCGATCAAACCCACACGATCCGATTTGAGTGTGCTCAGCACATCCTGCGCAGCCAACTTGGCACGGGTCAGGCGATCGGGCCTGACATCATCGGAGAGCATCGAACGAGAAGTGTCGATGGCGATGATGACGTTTCGTCCAGCTTCGATCTGGGTCGTCTTTTCTTCACCCCAGCGCGGCTGAGCCAACGCGACGATGAAGCAGCCCAAAGCGATCCATTGCAGGCTAAAGATAAGGCCCGAACGCCATTTTGAAACTCCTGTGACTAGGTCACGCCGCAGGCGCGGGGCAGTGAGTGACTCCACGATGCGGCCCGAGCGCCAATCCGCCCACACGCGCAGTCCCAGCAGGATGGGCAACACGAGGAGGTAATAGAGATACTGGGATTCAGCAAAAGTCATGGGAGGAAAAATCACGTCGCCACGGCCACTGGGGCAGCATTAAAAAGTGTCAGTCTCAAAAGCAACGCCAGACCGAGCAAGGCAGCGGCAAGAGCCAGCGGGAAAAAGAAACGCTCTTCGGTTTCTGTGATGCTGCGACGCTTGATCTCGCGTTTTTCGAGACGGTCGATGGTGTCAAAGATGTCCTTCAGAGCCGTCAGATCTTGAGCCATGTAGAAATTGCCACTGCCGATGCGTGCCACCTCTTGCAGCGTGCCTTCATCAAACTCTTGTCGGCCACTGGTGATGACACGTCCGTTTGGCAGCGGAATCATGTGCACACCTGGTGTTCCGATAGCGACCGTGTAGATTTTTTGTCCCAGAGTCGCGGCCAGTTTTGCGGCGTCTTGGGGACTGAGTTTGCCGCTGTTATTGGCACCATCGGTGAGCAGGATGATAACTTTGCTCGGCACGATCTCTTTATCCAAACGACGAGAAGCTGCGGCCAGACCCGAGCCAATTGCCGTGCCGTCTTCCATAACTCCGGTCTGGACACGATCGAGGTTCGATTCCAGCCATTCATGATCCAGCGTCAGTGGGCAGGGCTGATAAGGAGCACCGGCGAAAGCCACGATGCCGACACGATCGTTTTTGCGTCCACGAATGAAGTCACGCATCACACGTTTGGCAGCCGTCAGCCGATTCACGGGCGAACCGCCGATGTAAAAGTCTTCGATGAGCATCGAGAGCGAGACATCGACCGTCAGACAGATGGCAATGCCCTCTGTCTTTTCTTCATCATGCGAGATGACTTTCTGCGGGCGGGCGAGGGCCACGATGGCCGAGGCGAGGCTTAGAAGGACGAGCCCGAAGGTGAAGCCACCACGCGCGGACTTTGCAGGCCTGCCGAGTTCACGCAAAAGAAAGGCAGTGGGAAATGCAATCGCAGGTGCCTTTCCAGCACGGCCGCGCCACCACGCCAGCAGAGGCAACAGCAGCAGCGCGTAAAGCCACTCTGGAAGAGCAAAGATGTAATCAGGCAGAAAGGGGATGTTCATGGCCGGTCTTCCTCCAGATATTCGAGTGCTTTTCCGACCAGCGCTTTGGCCTCAGGTCCCGAAGAAGGCAAGGGCGCAAAAGCGAGCTGATCCCACAACTCAGCCAGAGATGCGTAGCGATGCAGACGCAACGAGGTGGCCGGGATGCCATCGCCCTGAAAAATCTCGCGGGTGGTGCGGAAGGGCGCGGGAATTTTATAGCGGTCAAAAAAGTAACGACGCAACACTTCGGACACTTGGCTGGCGGTCTCTCCTGGCGGCTGCTCATTGGCCGCAGCCATGATCTTCAGCAAGGCCTCCCTGGCGATGCTCCAGGGCTTTTTAGGCATGACAGGCGTCGGTTTGCGCGGACGCAGAAGCAGCCATAATACCAGGCCCAACAACGCCACCACAAGCAGCGCCCCGGCGATGTAAATCCACAGAGGCAACTCCGGGGCAGGCAGAACCACCGTCGGCAGCTCAGGGTGCGGCAGCGGTTGCAGGGGCGGTGGAGCAGGAGGCTGCGCCTGTGCGAAAAAGATGGAAGACAACATGCTCACCGTTTTTTCCTCCTGCGGGCTCGGAAGTAAGCTTTCATCGCCGGGGCATAATCATCGTCCATGCGCACATCGATTCGCTCCACGCCGTGTTTTCTGAGGCTGCGATTCAGCGTGTCCTGTCGCTCACTCATCACTTGGGCGTATTTTAGCCGCACGGAGGGGTGCGAGGTATCGATGATGAACTGCTCACCGGTTTCGGGATCTTCGAGGCAGAGACGCCCCGAATTGGGCAGTTCCCATTCACGCGGATCGCTGATATGAGCCGCCACGACGTCGTGTTTGGCGGCCAAAGATTTCAAGCTGGATTCCCAGCTCATGTCGGGTGTCAAAAAGTCTGATACCACCACCACCAGCGCGCGATGAGCCACGCGCTGCAGAGCGGTTTCAAAGGCTGGGGTGAGCAGGGTCTTCCGACTCTTCGGGCGGATGGTCAAAATATCCCGCAGGATGCGCAGCGCATGGGCACTGCCTTTGCGGGCTGGTAGGTAATGCTCCACCGTATCGGAAACGAGGATCAGTCCGACCTTGTCCTGATTTTGCACCGCACTGAAGGCAAAAACGGCCGCGACTTCCGCCGCTCGCTCGCGCTTGCTGTCTTCCTGGCTGCCATAATCACCGGAGCC
>JAIXVB010000720.1 GCA_027483245.1 Verrucomicrobiaceae bacterium
AGTCCCGTCAAATCGAGCGTCACACGACGCAGCAGCAAACCAGCCTCTGCTTGCGCTGAAAACGCGAGTCCTTCAGCCTTCAATCGCTGCCCGATGAAATGATCAACGGCCGCTTCACCGGTGGGCACAGCCGCTTTGACTGGCGGCACAAAAGCCCAATGTGCCTCATACTTCGCGCCTTGCTCGATCCAGCGTTTGATGAGGTCACGCTGGGCGCTGGTGAAAGGCGTTTTGTGCGCATCCGGCGGCGGCATCACCTCGTCCTCATCGTCACTGACAATGCGCAGCCAAAGCTCCGACTTCGCGGGATCACCCGGCACCAGAGCCCGCACTCCATCGTTGTCCGCTGTCGCCCCCTCAAAGGTATCCAGCCGAAGCCCCGCCTTGCGGTGGTTCGAGTCCGTGCCGTGGCAGTAGTAGCAGTTGTCCGAAAGGATCGGCCGAATGTCTCGATTGAACGATACCTCCACCGCGAACGTGGCGAGTGGAGACAGGGCGAGCAGAGCGGAGATGTACTTCATGGGCGCAGATTGCTAGACCGGTAGTTGATGGATCGCAGTTACGAGCATTCGTAACTTCAGCGCCCCTCAACCAATCTCTCCGCCACCGCTTTTGACACGGCAGCGGTGGCGCAGTTGACGTGGAGTTTGCGGTAGATGCTGCGGGTGACGTAGTCGGCGGTGTGGGGATTAAGACCGGTGGCTTCGGCGATTTGTTTGCGCGGCATTCCGGCGACCATGCATTTCAAAACCGCCTGCTCCCGTTCATCAAGTCCGTAGTCCTTCTTCGCTGGGGCGAGCTTTGCAAACATGGCCAGCACTCGCGTGGCGATGCGTGGATTCATCGGCGAGCCACCCACGATGGCTTGATCAATAGCAGTGATGACCTGAGCCATGGGCTCGGATTTTAAAAGGTAACCGGAAGCTCCAGCACAGATGGCGCGGAAGATTTTGTCGTCGTCCTCGAACACGGTGAGAATGAGAATGCTGGCACCTGGGGCACGACTTTTCAGATGCGCGATGCCTTCAATGCCGTCCATGCCCGGCAGGCCGACATCGAGCAGAATCACATCCGGTAATGCCGCAGACTTTAGGGTGGCAATCGCGTCTTCACAGCTCATGAAAGCCCGCACGTCATGCGCATGAGGCTTCATCGTGAGTGCACGTTCGGTGCCTCGACGAAAGGCGGCGTTGTCTTCGATGATCCAGATGTGTGGCATGGCGGGGAATGACGAAGTTAAGGCGCAAGCGGTGCTCGCAGTGTGAGTGTGGTGCCTTGATCGGAAGTGGTGATCATAAAGGTTCCTCCGAGTTGCTTGGCACGCTCACGAAGGCTGCCAAGGCCCATCCCTTTGCTCGGTGACTGCGGGTTGAAGCCCTGACCGTTGTCCTGAATGATGAGTTCAAAGGTGGAGCCGATGACCTGCGCTGAAAGCTCGACACGGGTGGCCCGTGCATGACGAAGAATGTTCGTGAGAGCTTCTTTGAAGAAGAGGAATACTTGGCGTCTCGATTCCATCGGCCAGTTGATTGGCAGGTGGTTGGCGCAGTGTTTCCAGCTCACTTGATGGTGAGGTAAGAGACGTTTTGCGACTCGTTGCAGATGTTCGATCAGGTCGATGCCTGACTCCTGACGCGCGCCCACCAGCCACAGCATCTCACGCATCGCGTCGGTGGTCTCGTGGGCGATACGATTGATCTCTTGCCAGTCTCCTGAGGTCGCATCTGCCTGCATGGCTGACGTTTCACTGATGACGGCGATGCCTGCGAGGTTGCTGCCAATCTCGTCATGCATGTCACGGGCGAGTTGAGTGCGAAACGCCTCTCGTTCTTGGTCATGATTCCGATGGGCGCACCAGAAGAGCAGCGCCACGATTCCCGTGATGCCGAGGCCAAGCGACGTGAAAACAACCATGGCTCGGCTTTGTGCTTCATCGCTCATCATCTGGATGTGCGAGGTCAAATCTGCCACACGAGCCTGCAGCCCCTGTCGGTTCTCCCACTGCGCCAGCCACTCAGGCAACTCCAGCAGGCGACCGTAGCTGGTGTGCCCATCCGTGAGCAGACTCAGCGGCCTTGGCTGCTCGCGTCGCGGATCACCGGATGAAAAAGCGGGCTTGCCTTGCGACACCTCTTCGCCCTGCGAATAGACTTCCAACTCAGACAGTGCAACCGCCACCAAACGCTTTGTCCGTTGCGCCGTCATTACCAAGCGCACGTAGCGGCCATTGTGACCATCCGCCGCGATCACCACCGCGTTGTTGCCAGGATTGGAATAGTCTTCATCCATCGTCTCATGAATCATGGCTGCATCGCTAAAGTCAGCCTTTTGAGCCACCTCAACGCGGAAGCGTGAAGGAAAAGCAAAGCCCGGCACGTCCGCACCTTGGCGAGCATGCAGTGGATGCAATCGAACCTCATCCAGCGGCATTGCAGAGCCTAGGTCCACGCCCATCCACGGCTGGAAAACCTCGTCATGAATGCTGGCAAACAGCGCATCAAACTCAGGCACCGAGGAGCGGTCGATCGGCGGTCCAAGCGGCGTGCGGCCATCGGTGAGGTGATGGCTCATCCAGCGTGGAGGCAGTCCTGTGCCGTCTTTGTGAGTTACCTTCGCACCGAGCGCGACATTGCGTTTTCCCTCCAGCGCCATCAGCTCCGCCAGTGCAAAGGTCCAGCGTCCTTCCACCTGCGCCAGCTTCGTCACGGTCAGTCGCAGATAGCGTGCCTCAATCCCTGCCGCATGGGTGACCACGGGTGTCACTTCACGCAGATCAAAGTCCACCTCTGTCCGCACGAGTAGCGGAGTAAAGGTCCCAAAGTCGGCATCGTCCGAAGCATCCAAACGAAACCGCAGCGGAAACGCTTAAGGCGACTGTTTTACACCCTGGAAATCCACCACCGCAGGCACCAGCGCCAAAGTGTCGAGCCGCCTGCGGTTGCCCAGATCGACCTGCACGAAGGGAGACTCTGGTGGCGGTTCGGCTAGCATGACATGCTGAATGCCAAACTCCGGCACGGTGTTTCCGATCATCGGTTCCCCGAGGTTTGTCAGCGTAGTCTCCGCCTCACGCAAAGCGGCATGGGCCTCTTGCAACTCACCGCTGAAATGCTCAAACCAAGCAGCCTGCAGCCCCGATGAAAGGGGGATTAGGCTGAGGATGCAAAACAAGACGCGGAACATGCACTCCACGATGCATGAGTTCATCAGCTCTGCCATCGAGACGATTCGCCCCCGCTTACGAAATTGCGTAATCTTCCTTCATCGTCAGCGAATCATCCGCATCTTCCATCGGCGCTCTGCAAATCTGCACGACAGCCGATCTCGGATGCGCTTGATTTAGTCGAGGCATCGGGATTGCTTGTGTCGCCATGATCGGGTCAATCTTTGGTATGACCGGCTTAAGGTGTGCACTTCAACGCGGAGATATGGTCTTCAACGATCGTGAGATGATAGTGCAGCACAACGGGGCTGCC
>JAIXVB010000725.1 GCA_027483245.1 Verrucomicrobiaceae bacterium
GAAATTCGCCACCTTGCGGCCTCGGCAGCGGCGAGAGCCTGCTCGGTTCGTTTTGATCTTTTGCCTGCCGTCTCAATAGGGACGGATAAACTCGGCCCCAGAAACCAAGGCGTGAACACTGGAGCGCGGAAACTCGCATATTGCGGCATGAAGGTGAAAACGGGATTGGGCCGCATCTGCGCAGTCTTAATTCCTGCTGCCACCTCATCGGCCTCCGCACGTGCGAGGGCAACATCGGGATGGAAATAAGCCGCCGCCAACGACAGGCGATCCACCGACCACGAGCCGCCCGGAACCTTGTTCTCGGCCAGAAAGGCCTTCAAGCCAGCGTCATTCAGCGAACGACCTGAGAAGTCCGCGCTACTGGTTTCAGCAGCGAGCGGACGTGCTTTGAACTGCACGCAGGCAGGAAGTGCCAAGGTGGCGAGAGGCAGAAGCAGGAAAGTCAATCTCATGAAGTGGGCGTGATACGACCATTCAAGAGATGCATGTCAGATAAACCAGCAGCGGGACGGATTATGACAGCATTTTCATCTTTGAGCGAGTAGAGCGGGGAGCGTGACGACCACCTGCGTCCGACCATCCGGCAATACCTCGTAGCAGATGACACCCTGATGTGCTTCGACGATGGATTTGGCGATGCTGAGGCCGAGGCCGCTGCCCTCGATGGCGCTGTTGTGCGCGAGGTCGCCCCGGAAGAAGCGCTCGAACACACGGCTGCGAAGTTCCACTGGCAGCGACATGCCTGTATTGGTGATGGTGAACACAGCATCGTCGTTTTGGCGTACCAACGTCATCTCGATGCTGCCGCTGCGTTCATTGTATTTCACCGCGTTGTCCGCGAGATTCAGCAAAAGCTGCCGAAGCCGCATTTTATCGCCAGAAACGGACAACGGCTGACACTCGCTGAGCGTGACAGAAATCTCCGCACCTGAGGCAAGGATCATCGTTTCCTCGGCAAGATCGCGCACGAGGTCATCCAGCGCCACGGGTTCACGGGCGCTCGGCAGGAGTCCGGCATCCGCACGAGCCAGGAAGGAAAGCTGACCAACGATGGATGAGAGCCGCTGCACCTCCTCCAGCAAGGACGCCGCACGCTCCCGGTCCACCTCCGCCGCCTGCTCGTGCGTTGCCATTTGTTCCAAGGTTCCATGGATGACGGTGAGCGGCGTTTTCAGCTCATGCGAGGCATTGAGCGTGAACTCCCGTGCCTGGGTGAAGGAAAGACCGAGACGCTCCTTCATGCGGTTGAAGACAGCGGTCATGCGATCCAACTCATCACCATTGCCGCTGCGCGGCACCGGGTTGGAGAGATTGGAAACGTCCGTCTTTTCCAGTGCTTCGGTGAGTTCTTCAATGGGCCGCAAAGCGCGGCGCATTAGCAGTCCGCCGCCGAGGATCCCGAGCAGGATGGCTGGCAAACCGCCATAAAAAATGATCTCCAGGGTCTCCTGCAGGGGGCTTTCCTTCAGCGCCGCTTCCACTCCACCACGCAGTACCACATTGCGTTGTTCGTTGAACTCGAACCAGCTCCAGTAACCCACGATCACCAGGGAGAGACTGAGCGTGATGGAGTAATATAAGAGGATGCGGCGGCGCAGAGTCATTATGGGAGGCGCAGTGCGTAGCCAAGGCAGCGCACGGTTTGAATGAGGGCTGGCGTGAAGTCGCGGTCGATCTTGTCCCTGAGCCGACGTACATAGACATCCACGAGATTGGTGCCAGGATCAAAATCATACTCCCACACGGCGCTGATGATGTCCCGTCGGCTGACGACGCTGCCTTCGGCACGGAGCAGGCATTCGAGAAGAAGATTTTCACGCGGTGAGAGATCCACTCGGCGGCCACCTCGGCGCACTTCGCGGCTGGCCACATCCAAAGTGAGATCAGCGACTTTCAGCGTGGATACAGCCTGCCCCGCATTGCGACGCATAAGGGAGCGCAGGCGTGCGAGCAGTTCAGAGCTTGCAAAAGGCTTCGGCAGATAATCGTCCGCTCCCGCATCGAGACCCTCGACCCGCTGCTCCACCTCGCCACGTGCGGAGAGCATGATCACGGGTGTTTTCACCCCCTCGACACGGAGCGTGCGCACGAGACTGAGTCCATCCACACCAGGCAGCATGATGTCGCAGATTAGGGCGTCAAAGCCGCCTTTCCGTGCTTCGTTCAGGCCGCGTTCGCCATCTTTGGCCCAGACGACGACGCCTCCCACCGTGCTAAGTGTGCTGGTGAGCAAGGCGGCGGTTTTGCGGTCATCTTCGATAATCAGGAGGCGCATAGGTTGGATGACGAGTCTGGCTGGGATGAGTGCAAATGAAAGAGCTGTCATTCGGCGGGCTCGCTTTGCGGATAATGACAGCTTCTTCATCTACATGACAGTTCTGTCATTTGGGATTCTCGGAGTGTGGAGGTAGTTCTAAGACGCAGCAGCATCCCTGTGCGGCCTGACCTATGATTGAGCGCGAATCCTTGTCCTGTTCCTTGGTAATCCCCTTCTTCAATGAAGTCGAAAGCGTGACATCCGTGCTTTCAGAGGCATGTGCAGCCATGCAAGCGCTGGGGCGCAGCCACGAAGTCATCGCCGTGGACGATGGCAGCTCGGACAAGACTCGCCTGCACATTCAGGGGCTGATGATGCACTGGCCCTCCCTGCGCGTGATTGCCTTTGATCGAAATCGAGGCCAGGCGGCGGCCTTGCTCGATGGGCTGCGTGCAGCTCGGGGAAGCATGCTCATCACCATGGATGGCGATGGACAGAACGATCCGGCAGACATCGCGGCGATGCTCGCGGAGCTTGAGGATACAAAGACTGACATGGTGACCGGAGTACGCGCCAAGAGACGCGATGGCTGGCTGCGGCGGCGCATGTCACGCTTGGCGAATGCGGTGAGGCAAAGGCTGCTGCATGATGGCGTAACCGACTCCGGTTGTGCGATGAAAGTCTTCCGTCGTGAGGTGAGAGCGGCCTTCATTCCAATTCGAACACTTTACTCCTTCATGCCCGCGCTGGCAGTGGCCGCAGGTTATCGTGTGAAGGAAGTCGCGGTGAATCATCGGGCTCGGGAAACCGGTGTCTCCAAGTATGGACTTGGCGTGATGCTCTGGCGTCCGATCCTGGACATGCTGGGCGTCTGGTGGTTCATCCAACGCCGGTATGAAGAAGTTATCCCGGCAGTGCTGTCCTGAGTATGAGGCAACTACTGAATCGTTACGGCTGGTTGTTATTGGCAGGGCTCGTCTTCTTCACCCTGCTCGGTCAGCGCGGGCTGAATGAACCTGATGAGGGACGATACGCCGAGATCGCCCGCGAGATGAACCTGGATGGTGACTGGCTGGTGCCCCACATGAACGGGCTGCCTCATTTTCAAAAGCCCCCCATTATCTACTGGCTCACGGCTCTTAGCCTGCGCACCTTTGGGCATCGTGACTGGGCGGCGCGTCTCCCATCAGCCATGATGGCTCTGGGCACTGTCGTCTGCACCTACCTAGCCGCGCTTCGGCTGTTCGACTCACGGTCCATCGCGGTTCAGTCGGCGCTCGTGCTCACCACTCTGGCAGGCTTCTTTGCCATGAGCCGACTGCTGACCCCAGACATGACGATGACTTTCTGGATCACCGCCTCCATCACAGCAGCACTCTACCGGAGACACTGGTGGTTTTTCATCCTCATGGGCCTCGGCTTTCTCACAAAAGGCCCCATGGCGCTCGTAGTGCCGTTGTGCGCCGTCATCGGCTGGCAGTGGAGAGCCATCCCTGAGGCAAAACTCGACCCGCCCTGGTTGCGCGGCCTTATGCTCACCCTCGGCATCAGCCTCTCATGGTTCATTACCCTGGCCATTCTGGACCACCGGTTGTTCGAGTACTTCTGGCGCTATGAACTCGTAGAGCGTTTCGGATCTAGCACGCATGGTCGCTCAAAGCCCTTCTGGTTCTTCTTCGCCATCCTGCCTGTGGCTTTGCTGCCGTGGGTTTTCACACTGCCCCTGCGCCGGATCTGGCAGCGCTGCCGGTCAACCCCCTTCACCTCCTGGCAGACCCTGCTCCTCGGTTGGATCATCCTCCCGCTCATCATCCTCTCCTTCAGCGGATCGAAGCTGCCGACCTACATCCTGCCCCTGATGCCCGCATTTGCTATCTGCATCGCCTGCTCACTGCCCAGCCTCAGACGCGCCTGGACCGTGGCTCTGCCCACGGCGTTCTGCCTGATCGCACTCGACTCTGTGATCTCACAAAACAACGATCATCTCGGCGTCCAGGCCTCCTCGCGTGAGCTAGTGGTCAAGCTCCGCGAGCAAGAGCCTGATGCCGATGAAGCGCTCCTTTTCGCCTGTGAAACCCGCACCGAAGGTCTCGCCTACTACGCCGAGCATCTGCTCCACATCACCCGGCGCGAGTCCGATCTCACGGGCACGCCCACCGCCGAGCAGGCCACCTATCTTTACGCCACGGCGCATGACTGCGCGGAGCAACTGACCAATGGTCCCAGCGCCCACGGCATCGTCCGCACCGACACTTTCCAAAAGCACTTCGATCACCGCAAGTGGCGTATCATCGCCACCGCCGGAGCCTTCTCACTCGTAGCGAATCATGGGAGTCACGTCCCAGCTCTGTGAAAGGTAGCCGCGGTTAAGATTCCGATAGGGAACATGTTTTTTGATACGACTCCTGATTGATTCGAACCGCCATGCCCTCTTCTACCACACGTGATCAAAATCAGGCCAACTTCTGCCAACCGGCATCCATGAATTTAGTCTGATATTTCCTCTCCTAAATACGAAACGACTGCGCGTGATTCCCCTTCAAAAAGGAAGCCGTTTTTTATACCAACTTTTATACACTCACGCCCCAAAAACGGCGAAAAACAGGGCCACACGGTGCAACACTATGAAAAAAGTTTTGCCTCGGAATGCCTTCAAAAACAACGCTTTGCAACGCTGTGAAAATCCACGCAACTCGTTGATTATCAATTAGAAATCCGGTGCTCTATCCACTGAGCTACGGGCGCGTTGATTCGGAATTAAGGGGGAATCGTGTCCGGTGCAAGTTGCTTCAGAGGCCAAGGCTGGTGAGCTGGGTTGGCGCAAACTGAATTGAAACAGGGGAACCATGATCGTCGGGCTCTCTTTGAGCGTTCTGATGGAAGCGCTTGTCTTTCAAGCGCGCCGCTGCGTATGTTTTTAGTTCTGCGATCTCACTCATGAAAATCCGATCTCTTGTCTCCACCCTGGCTCTGTTGGCTTTGTGCATTTCTTCATCAGCCCAGGAAACGGCTCCGACGCCGGTCGCTGCGGAACCGCCCACCGATGAATGGGAAGGCATTGTGAACATCGACGCCTCGGTTTTGCTGCCTGATTATCGGGAGCCTTGGAATGCGGGGGAACCTTCCGGCGGTTCAGGAACGGGGTTCTTGATTGGGAAAAACCGATTTTTGACCAATGCTCATGTGGTGAGCAACGCGACCAAACTGGTGATCCGCACCACCAATGACCCGGAGCCGCATCCGGCACGGATTGTCCATGTGGCCCATGATTGTGATTTGGCGATTCTCGAGGCCGAAGATGGCAAGGCGTTCGAGAAACTGAAGCCCTTTGATTTTGGCGGCATCCCCAAACTGAATACCGAAGTGATCGCCGTGGGGTACCCGATCGGTGGAGATCGTATCTCTGTCACTCGTGGGGTGGTCTCGCGCATTGACTTCCGCCCTTTCAGTCACACGCAGGTGGACTCGCACCTGGCCATTCAAGTGGATGCGGCCATCAACCCGGGCAACTCCGGTGGGCCGGTGCTGCAAGGCGGTAAGGTGGTGGGCGTGGCCTTCCAAGGGTTCAGCGGACGTGTGGCACAAAATGTCGGTTACATCATCCCCGTGCCGGTGATTCATCGCTTCCTCAAGGATGTGGAAGACGGCAAATACGATCACTACGTGGACTTGGCGATCAGCGACTTTCCCATCGAAAACAGCGCGCAACGCAAAGCCCTGGGACTGAATGGCGGCGGCATTGGTGTCATGGTAGCGGATGTGGAACCTGCGGGCAGTGCAGGCGGCATCCTGAAGCGTGGCGATGTGTTGCTCTCCATGGATGGCAACCCCGTGCTGAACAATGGCCTCATTCGCTTTGAAGGTGAGCTGATGGACATGAATGAGGTCGTCGAGCGCAAGTTCGCGGGCGACAAATTGGAGTTGGCCTACCTGCATGAAGGTAAGGAGACCAAGACCACGGTCACCCTCAAGCGCTTCGATCCCTATGTGAAGCTGGGTGAGCAATACAACCAACGCCCGCGCTACCTCGTCTATGCTGGGCTGGTTTTTCAGCCGATGGACAAGAACCTGATGGACGCGCATCAGATGCGTGATCCTGCGACGAACTACATGTTCGACAATTATCTGACTGAAAAACTCTACGTGCAGAATCCAGAGCCAGTGATCCTGACCAGCGTGCTCACGGATGAAGTGAACACCTACTTAGCCCCGTATGCACAGAGCCTTGTGGAAGAAATCAACGGCGTGAAAATCAAAGGCCTCAAGGACGTGCAGACCGCCCTCGCCACCAAAGGTGACAAACCGGACTTCATCGTGATCAAGCTGCTGGAAAAAGGCCGCCCACTCGTGCTGAAGCGCGACATCGCCGATGCCGCGCATCCACGCATCATGCAGACCTACAACATCTCTGAGGACGCCTACCTGGGCGCTGAATAACACCGCCCCCTGCACTCCTTCATCTCACGCTTTTTCTATCTCATGAAGCCCCAGTTCCTCTTTCCGCTTCTCCTCTGCTCCAGCCTTACATTTGCCCAAGGCCCCGATCTCGAGCCGGGCACGCCCCGCATGATCCCACGACCTGCGGTTGAAAAACCAGAGGCGGCTCCGCTGCAAACCAACCCAGCGCCCGCGCCAGTGCCGCTGAGGAAGCGCCTCCTTGTTGAACCTTCCGCCGTCATCAACACCAGCTCATTGCTGAAGGTCAATGTCACTTACCAGAGCCACAATTTGCAAATCCCTTGGCAGAAAGAAGGGGCGAGTGGACGTCGCGGACTGGGTGTGGTGTTGGCAGAGAATCACATTCTGGTCACCGCCCAAATGGTCGCCGATGCGACCTACATCGAGCTCGAACTGCCCGATAGCGGCCAGAAGATCCCCGCCAAGGTCATCGCTCTTGATTATGAAGCCAACCTGGCCCTCCTGGCAGCGAGTTCCCCGACCAAAGAAGAGGCGTTTTTCAAGAACTTGAAACCGATGTCGATCGACATCTCCTCACGCATCGGAGACACCCTTTCGGTCTGGCAAACAGGCCGCGTGGGTGAACTGATCGTTTCCCCAGTGCGCGTGAGTAAAGTCATGACGCAGGGTTATGTGGTGGAGAATGCCGCGTTCATTGTTTATGAAGCCCAGGGCATCATCCGCAGTGAGGCGAACAGCTTCACCCTCCCCGTGGCCAAAGGTGGAAAACTCGCCGGCCTGCTGCTGCGTTACGACTCGAAAAACCAAGTCGCCACGCTGCTCCCAGCGCCCATCATTGAGCACTTCCTCAAAGACGTGGCCGATGGCAAGTATGAGGGTTTCCCCTCTCTCGGCGTCGAGTTCCAGATCACCCTGGACGATCAATTCCGTGAGTATCTGGGCATGAAACCAGACCAGCCGGGCGTGTACATCAGCAGCGTGGCCAAAGGAGCCTCTGCGGACAAAGCGGGTGTCAAAAAGGGCGACATCATGTTTTCCATCAATGGCTCTGACATCGATTCCCGGGGTGACTATCAGGACCCTCAGTTCGGTGCCTTGAGTGTCAGCCACATCGTTCGTGGCCGTGCTTATGTGGGCGATGAAGTGGAAATCAAAGTCATCCGTGAGGGCAAAGAAGTCGTGCTGAAAAGCCAGCTCGCTCGCAAGCAGGCCGAGGACTACCTCGTGCTGCCTTATCAGTTCGATAAAGGCCCCAAGTATGTGCTCAATGGCGGACTTCTCTTCCAGGAACTGACGCGCCCTTACCTGAATTCATTTGGTCAAGAGCAACAAGGCGGCCCCATCCTGCGCCTGATGCGCATCGCCAGTAGCCCGGATGAAATGGAGAAGGAAGGCAAAAAGAAAGTCGTCTTTCTCAGCGCAGTTCTGCCAACCCCAAGCACTCAAGGGTATGAGCGGATGAGTGGTCAGATCGTCGAGGAAGTGAATGGCAAAAAGATCACCGAACTGGCAGATGTGGCCACGGCTTTCAAAGAACCCAAAGACGGCATCCACGTCGTGAAGCTGCGCGAATTCCCCTTCATCCTGCATCTGGATGCGCTCAAGGTGGAGCGCGA
This sequence comes from Verrucomicrobiaceae bacterium, assembly GCA_027483245.1. Taxonomy (GTDB): domain Bacteria; phylum Verrucomicrobiota; class Verrucomicrobiia; order Verrucomicrobiales; family Verrucomicrobiaceae; genus Prosthecobacter. The sequence goes on from JAIXVB010000725.1 coordinate 8,296, forward strand.
CAATCTGCAGCTGATGAGCGGTATGTTCCGGGTCGGCGACCTGACACGCCTGGAGTAGTTTTTCACTCCAAAGCTCGAAGCTGAAAATCAAAGTCCGAAGGCAGAGTTCCGCGTGAAGCGACTCTACTTTCGGACTTTTTGTTTTTAGACATCCCCCGCGCCGATGGTGATGCGCTTTTGAGGAACGGGCGATTCGATGATGCCCATCTCCGTCTCTTGTTTCAGGCGCAACTGACCGCAGGCGGCGGCGATGTCGTGGCCCTTCTCACGACGCAAGGTGGCTTTCACCCCCGCGTTGAGGAGGACATCCCGGAAATCATCTTGGTGCTCTTCACTGGGGCGCTCCCAGGGCAGGCCATCCACCGTGTTGTAGGGGATCAAATTCACCTTGGCATCCAGGCCCTTGGCACGTTTGGCCAGTCGATGTGCTTGATCCAAACCATCGTTCACGTCCTTGATGAGGATGTACTCGAAAGTGATGTGCTGCTTGCGTTTGGATCGCCAGTAAGCCAGCGCATCAAAAAGCTCATCCAACCGATGTTTTTTGTTCACCGGCATGATCTTGTCACGCACCTCGTCACTGGCCCCATGCAATGAAATGGCCAAGCGAATCTGAAGAGGAAAGTCCGCCAGCTTGCGAATCTGCGGCGCCAGACCACTCGTGCTCACCGTCATATGACGTGCACCGATGCCGATGCCCCACTCCGCATTGAGGATCTCGATGGCTTTGATCACCTGGCTGTAGTTCGCCAGCGGCTCGCCCATGCCCATGAAGACGAGATTATCGACGCGCTCACCGCTGTGCGCTTCTACCTGGACGATCTGCTCGACAATCTCAGCGGTGGTCAAATTGCGGGTGAATCCGGCCAAACCGCTCGCACAGAATTTGCAGTCGTAAGCGCAACCCACCTGACTCGAAACACAGAGTGTATGGCGATCGGAGGCCTCACCATACAGAGCGGGATTGGCAGGAATGAGGACCGTCTCGACAAAGCGCCCATCCTGCAGCTTCAACAGAAACTTCTGCGTCGTGTCCTTGGAGCCCGTGACGGTCGTGATCTGCATGGTCCGAGTCACAAACCGCTCCGCCAGCGTCTGCCGCAGGGACTTCGACAGATTCGACATGGCCTCGATGCTCTGCGCACGTTTGGCATAGGTCCACTCGATCACCTGCTTCGCACGAAAACTCGGCTCACCCATCTCAGCCATCATGGCCGTGGTTTCAGCGGGCGTGAGACCGAGCAGAGAAGGAAGAGGGGCGGGCTTGGGCGTGGCGGTATTCAAAGTGCCGAACCATGACAGAGGGCAGCGAAAAGTCGAAGACCGAATCAGTGCCGGAAAGCGCCGTCCAGGGTGATCTGTCCCTCCTGCTGCCGATAAACGGCGCGCAGGACTTCTGGATACCTACCTCCGGCCACCAGCACCTGTTTTCCCTGGCCGATCTGATGGCGGATGAACACCCGACCCGCCGCTTCCAAATCTGCCAGCCGATCCCAACCCGAGATGCCCAGTCCTGCGATCACACTGCCCGGTGGCACGGGCGTGCTGTCCAGGCACCAGGCCTGAGGAATGATCTGCCCCAGATGCGCGTAGTGACTGGCCCGCAGTTCGGCGATCCAGAAATCACGCAAGGCAGGCAGATGCAGCAGTGCTTGCCAGGCAGGATTTGCCACCGCGCTTAGAGCCGTCTCGGTGATGAGGTGGTCGTCTTCCAAACGGACTTCAAACACCGGGGGAACTTCCGCAGGCACCTCATCCTGCGGCATCCATTCGGAAAGGAAGAGGCTCAGCGACTCAGAAAACCGCCCCTTACTCCAGCGCTTTTGCAGCATCGACATGGCCTGAAGCCAACGCGTCAGCTCGTAACCCAAGGGGCGCAGATCTTTCCAGGCCGGATGATCGTCGGGTAGAGGCTGAGCTGAAGAAGCAGACATGACGGTTTAGGTAATGGCAGCCAGCCTGGATGCCAATCAAAA
>JAIXVB010000480.1 GCA_027483245.1 Verrucomicrobiaceae bacterium
CCTCGTGGCCTAACTTTACCTTCAACGAACATGATCACCTTCGAGACCGCTCTGGTCAGCCGCAAGCAATGGCTGCTGTCTGAACTGCAATCCCTGGGACTGCGCATGATGGATGAGGCCACCTCAGCCTCCAGTCGGCGCGGGGGTGCAGGGCCCAGTGACCACAAAGCCTTGTCGCTCATGGGCACCACGATCATGGTGCCCATCCACACGCTCCCCGCTCACCGCTCGCCCTTCACCGCTTCGGTGCCGGGCAATGATGGCCGCGCGATGCTCTACCGCGATGGTGAACCCGAGTCGCCCATCGTCTTTCCGCGTCAGCCGCACTTTTATTCCATGATGACGGCGGACGACATTCCCTACTGGAAGATCGCCCAGCTTCATTCGCACAACGTGCTCGCCACCACCGTGCTGCAAACCTGCGTTCGTTATGGCAACAGCGCCACCAAATGCCAGTTCTGCGCGATTGGTGAATCCTTGAAAGGCAATCGCACGATTGCTCGCAAGACACCCGAACAACTCGCCGAAGTCGCTGAGGCTGCCCAGCGCTACGATGGCATCGAGCAAGTCGTCCTCACCACCGGTACACCACCCACCGAAGATCGCGGTGCCGCCATCCTGACCGAGGTCGCTCGGGCTATCAAACTGCGCACCGGGCTTGCCATTCAGGCCCAGTGCGAACCGCCCGCTGACTTTGTTTGGTTCAAGCATCTGCATGAGGCCGGAGTGGACTCGCTTGGCATGCATCTAGAAGCCTGGGATGAAGAAGTGCGCGCCCGCATCATGCCAGGCAAAGCTCAGGTCCCTGTGTCCTATTACCTGAAGGCCTTCAAAGCCGCCGTGGCCATCTTTGGTCGCGGTCAGGTCAGCACCTATCTGCTCGCCGGATTGGGCGATACCCGAGAGGGCTTGTTAGACGCCTGCCATCAGCTCATTCAGCTCGGCGTTTATCCTTTCGTCGTGCCTTTTGTCCCCATCGGCGGCACCCCCCTGGAGAATCGCCAGCCACCCACTTCAGATGACATGCGCACTATTCTTCAGCCCCTCGGAGACATGCTGACCTCCGCCGGCATGACCTCTGACACCGTGAAAGCAGGCTGTGCCAAATGCGGTGCCTGCTCCTCTCTCTCCGCCTTTGAAAAACAATCGTCCTGTGCTGCCTAACCATGCCTTCTGTCCACTACACCGTTGAACTTCCCGATGGCACCGAACGGCAGTGTTATTCGCCCTCCACCATCATTCATGAGCACTTCAAAGCTGGAGACGCCATGCCGCTCGGTGAGTTCATTCAGCGCAGCCGCACCGCTTTGAATGCCGCCAGTGAGCGAGTCCGTCAGCGCTTTGGTTTCGCCTGCTCATCCGCCATGGATCAGCTCAGTGAGATCGAAGGATGGAGCCGCTCCTATCAAACCGACGGTGTGGTTCGCATTCTCAAACTCTAATCTCATGGAAACGCATTACCCAGTCATTATTGTGGGAGGCGGTCAGGCCGGTCTTTCCGTGAGCTACTGCCTGAAACAAAAAGGCATCTCCCATCTCGTCTTCGAAAAACATCGCATGGCCGAATCCTGGCGCAGCAAACGCTGGGACTCCTTCTGCCTCGTCACCCCAAACTGGCAATGCGCGCTCCCAGGCTTCGACTACGCCGGTGATGATCCCAAAGGCTTCATGGTGAAGGAACAGATCGTCGATTACATCGAGGCCTATGCTCGTTCCTTCAATCCTCCATTGAAGGAAGGCGTCTCGGTTTCACGGCTGAAAAAGACCACCACGGGTGTCTTTGAACTGACCACCGACCTGGGAACTTTTACCGCCGATCAAGTTGTGGTGGCGACCGGCGGTTATCAAACCGCGAAGCTTCCCCGCATGGCTGAGCGGTTCCCAGCCGGCCTCACGCAACTGCATTCCTCCGACTACAAAAACGCAGCTGCCTTGCCGCCCGGAGAAGTCCTCGTCGTCGGCACCGGGCAGTCCGGTTGTCAGATCGCTGAAGACCTGCATTTGGCCGGACGTCGCGTGCATCTCTGTGTCGGTGGCGCACCCCGCACCGCCCGTCGTTATCGTGGCAAAGACGTCGTCGAGTGGCTGCATGACATGGGCTATTATGACCTGCCCATTCACGAACATCCAAAGAAAGACACCGTGCGGGCCAAGGCCAATCATTATGTCACCGGTCGCGATGGCGGACGCGATATCGACCTGCGTCGTTTTGCTCTCGAAGGCATGCAGCTTTATGGGCGTCTGAAGGATGTCGTGAATGATACCCTCACCTTTGCCGATGATCTGAAACAAAATTTGGATCAAGCCGACACGGTGGCTGACAGCATCAAGACCACCATTGACAAACACATCGCTGCCAAGGGCATCGACGCCCCGCATGAAGAGCGTTATGTCCCCATCTGGGAGCCGCAAAAGTCACCTACCGAGCTCGATTACGCCCAGACCGGCATCACCAGCATCATCTGGAGCATGGGTTATGGCACAGACTATCGCTGGATCGAACTCCCCATCTTCGACGGCAAAGGTTACCCCAATCACGAACGCGGCGTCACCCCCATGCCCGGCCTTTATTTCATCGGCCTGCCGTGGCAATACACCTGGGGCAGCGGACGCTTCTCCGGCGTGGCTCAGGATGCCCGTTACCTCATGCAATGCATCGAATCCCGAGCCGTCACTCCCAAGGCCAACACTGGTCACATTTTAAACATGTGGGCCCTCGGGTCCTGAGTGGCTTGGCACAAGTTCTGCAACCTTCGACGCCATGCTCTTCGAAACCTATCCTCCGTTCCGCCCTCGTGATTTGGTTTTCAAAATCGCCAGCACTCCCAACGAGCTCGAAGGTTACTGGGCTCTGCGGAAAGCAGTCTTTTGTGAGGAACAGCATGTCTTCCACGATGGTCATGATCGCGATGCCATTGATGATCATTCCATTCCCATCATTTGCGCCACCTTGGTCGCGGGCATGGTCGATGAAGTGATCGGCACCGTCCGCATTGATGAACGTGAACCCCGTCTCTGGTATGGCAGCCGACTGTGCGTGAGCAAAGACTACCGCCGACTCACCGAGATGAGCAGCAGCGTCAGCGTGCGCAGTCATCAGCC
>JAIXVB010000015.1 GCA_027483245.1 Verrucomicrobiaceae bacterium
AGTGGCACAGGTTTTCCTTTGAGCACAGGTGACACCCAAGTGATTTTTTCGGAGAGGCGTTTGATAGCACCCGTCACGACTTCGGTTGGTGGCTTTCCAGCATCGTTTTTCGATGAAACTGTCCGCAGCACCAAACGATCGGCGAACTGCTGACTGCTCCAGACGAGGTAGCCTGAGACACCGAGGGCAGCGACTGCCGCGATGCCGAGCAGCACCTTTTCATAATTCCCATTCCTGTTCTGCATAAAGCTTGAAGTGGTTCGATCGAATGAATTCGTCTGTGACTAGCGTGTTCCGGCGGCAGGAGCCTGTGCGGTGAGAAATTTCACGATGTCAATTTCGAGGAAAACTCGAAGTTTTTCCTGACCCAGCACAGCCACCGAATCCGGAGCTGCCGGTTTAGGCGCTTCGATGAGATTACTCGTGGGTGCCGGTGTGGCACCTGGAGGCAACTCAATCTTGGGAGCATCTGGAGCCGTGGGGAGAGCTGGAGGAGCAATGTTCATTTCAGAACGGAGCGGACCTTCTTGTTTCTCATTCTCGATGCGGAGCAAACGAACCACCGTGAAGTAAGGCATCTCGGAAGGGCTCGCCAACTTACTCATCAACACCTGTAGTGCTGCCTGATCCGTTGTCAGAACCAACCGAACCTGACGGCGCTCAGCCAGCTTCGGTGGTTCAGCAGCCACTGGAGGACGTGCAGCACCTGGACGACCTGCAGGAGTGGGTGTTCTTTTGGGAGCTGGTGCAGCAACGGCATCCTTTTCAGAGGGCAACTCCGAACGTTCCACCAAATCAAAACGGGCCACACCTGCCTCGATCAACATTTTGATGATCTGATTGACCGCATCAAGGTAACCCGATAGCTGTGTAGCTACCTCACCCGACTTGGGCAGTTCGCCAGTGTAACGGTCAAAGGCCAAATTGAATTCTGCGGGCAACTGCACGCCACGCTCCGCAGCCAGCTTTTTGATCTCAGCGATTTGAGATTTCAGTTTGGCTTGGAATTCAGTGTCAGATGTGGGCTTTTCCTCTGGCTGAAGCGTTTTGAGAACTAGGTTTAGTTTGCCAGAAGAATCCGTGAACTCTTTGACCAAACTTTGCTTGAGCGCCACATTTTCAGGCGTGGGCGGAAGCACTGAACTCTTCAGGGAAGCTAGGCTGTTATTCAGTGTATCAAACTGATCCAGACTGGTGTTGTAGCTCGAATAGGCTGAGAACAGCATGTAGCCCAAGCCGATGGCTCCTGCTGCCGACACGCCCAGGATGGCGGCCGGAACTTTATTGTCTTGTATCCAACTCATCAGTTCTTGAATTGCATGGGCTGCTTCAGGGGCAGCTTGATGTTGAACTTATAGGCGTAACGGTCCTCTTCGACACCGCTCTCCGCGCTGACGAAATCCGCACGTTTTTCCTCAAACTTTTCAGCTGCAAACCAACCTGTCTTGGCGAGTGCACTGGCGAAACGGTAAACGATCTGTTCGCCCTCATCGTTTTTGCGGTAGAGACCTTGAAGACGCAATTCATACACAGGCTCTGTGTTTGCTGCGGACTTCTTATCATCCTTATCCTCAGGAGCATTCTCTTGAGTCACCAATTGCGGAGTCAGAGGTTTACCATCCTTCAGCGGCTCCACCACAGTGAGCCAGATGAGATCGTTATCAAAGGTCTCGTTGACCTTGGTCAGCAAACGCACCCAGTAGGAACGATCTCCCACGGCCTGAACCAGTTGCTGACTCTGAGCGACAGCTTGATTCAAACTGGCATCCTCAGCGCGAATCTGGTTGGCAAGGGCAGTGAGACGGCTGTTTTCCTGCTGCATGGAGGCGACTTTTTCCAAAGTCACGCGTTCTGCATTTTTGAAATACATGATGCCAGCACCGAGGGCTGCACAGGCACAGAGGCCCGCAACGATCAAGGCTGGAGCGCGACGGGCGGCATCGCGAGCTGTCGCAACAACTTCAGGGACGAGTTCCACTTCCGATGGACAGGAACCGACAGAACGCATCGCAAGACCAACCAATTCCCCCATGAAGGGTGCGTCAGCTTCGACAGCGTCGGCGTTGAGGCCGCGATCAGTCTGAACACCGCGTAGTGGATTGAGGATCTCGACTGGAATTTTAAGCTTCTCTTCGAGAAACACCGTCATGTTGCCAAGAAGAGCACCACCACCGCAGATCAGAGCACGCTTTGGCAAAGCGCCGCCTTGTTGCGTGCGGTAATAGTTGATGGTGCGCATGATCTCGCCATGAAGGCGCGTCACGGAGTTGCGAATAACTTTTGACAGAGCAGCAACGGCGGGGTCGGAATGTTCTTCGACAGCGCCACCTTGTGCGACAAAACCCTGCGTGATTTTCTGTTTCTCAGCCTCACCAAAACCGATGCCGAATTCCTTAGAAATGGCCGCAGTGATGGAGGCACCACCAACGAGGATGTTCCGGGTGAAAAACTTCCCTTCTTCAGCGAACACGAGGTTGGTCGAACGAGCACCGAGGTCGATCACAACGACAGGCTCATCCACATCGGGATAACTGTAACGAAAGGTATTGTAGAGGGCGAGCGGAGCCAGATCGACGCAAGAAGTCTTGAGACCTGCTGTAGCGACCTGATCGTTGATTTCATTGAGTGCATCCGCCTTCATGGCGACGATGACCACTTCCGTCTCGCCACCGCCTTCGGTGACGAATTCATAATCCCAAACGACTTCATTGATGGGGAACGGGACGTTTTGACGGGCCTCGAACTCAACGATCTGAGCCACACGATCTGGCTGCACGGGTGGCAGTTTGACAAAACGTGAGAAGACGGTGTGACCAGCGACCGAGTAGTTGACCGTCGATCCCTTAATTTTGAGACGATCCGCCAATTCTTGAAGGCCGATTTTGAGCTGTGGAATGCGTGAGGCATCCACGGTGGGATCCCCAGACATGTCGATAAACTCGTAACGCTTCAAGACGAGGTCTTTCCCTGTCTTGCTGAAGAGGGCACCTGTTAATCTCTGGGAACCCAGATTCAGGACCGCGATGCTTTTACTGTCTGCCATGCTGGATAGGTGTAAATCGTGCCGGAATGAATGTTGCGCTGAACGGTCTCAATTACTGCTTCTTGGTCG
>JAIXVB010000499.1 GCA_027483245.1 Verrucomicrobiaceae bacterium
GCCTTAACGGCCAGCAACACCCTCACCGGCGATCATTACTTCAATGGCGGTGTGGTGGAAATCTCGAACGAATCCAATCTCGGAACCATCAGCGGCAGCATCATCCAGCTCGTGCGAGCAGACATCGGCAGTGACAATGGTGGCAACAACTTAAACAACTCAGCGCTGAGCTTTTTCCAGGGCTCAACTGCCCTCACCGGTGTCGCGGGCACCTTCAGCACCAATGGCACGAACCAGGTGAGCAACCTAGCAATCACCAATGGTGGCAGTGGTCTAAGCAGCGGCATTTACGTCACCACAAAATCAACCCCCACAGGCAACATGGCGGGTGTGTGGGCCATTTTTAACAGCGGCAATCTGCATTTCGATGGTGGCACGTTGCGGGTGAAGGAAGATGTCCAACTCAATGGCGCGCGCACAATATTCTTGGGCGCCAATGGCGGCACGCTGGACGTGCTCGCGGGCAAAGAACTGACCATTGACGGTTACATCACCAGTGAATACAGCCACATCAATGCGGCCAATGGTTACACCGCCAATCATCTGGGTTCAGACTTCCAACCCGCGAGTGACCGGAATCCCGACATCGGTGATCTCATCATCCGTGGCGGTGGCACCGTGATCATCCGCGGTGCACCGGATGGAACGCAGCGTGCCAACAGCCAGCACACGTATGGCGGCATCACGTGGATCAACGATGGCACCGTGCGAATCAATACCGCAGGCAGTTCGGGTGAAGGCGTTCTCGGCACCAACCGTTCCTATGTCGATGGAACCATCCTTGGTGCGAATGGCACCCTACAGCTGGCAGCGACCTCTGACGCGACACTCTTTGAATGGCTGACCATTCGTGGTCAAGGATACCAAGGCGGGGGCTCAATCCGCACTGTTAGCACCGCGCGCACCTACAGCCTCGCTGGTCAGATCAAACTGGAAGGCGACCTCTTTGTGCACCAAGCCAACGCCAGCAACATCTACCTCAACAACGGCGGTGGCGATCTCTTTGGCACCGGCAATATCATTCGCAAGGGCGGTGGTGAACTGCGCTTTTACGGCAACAACCCCGAGTGGACAGGAGCCATTCTGAATGCCGATAGCAGCCTGCGTTTTTACGGAGCCAGCCGCCTGTCAGGCCTCACCAGCTTAACCGCCACACGCAACACTTACATTGGACTCGGAGTGGCAGGAACTTCGTTCGATGAGTTCCGGGATCGTCTGCCAGACAACCTCCCCATCTTGGTCAGCGGCCAGTCTCGTCTGCGCATGGAAGCGGGAGGCGGAGTCTTCTCAGGATTTGAAAAAGTCGGCACGCTGACCGTTCAGAACGCTGGGCAAGTCGCCATCGAGTTTGACCTCGGTGCCGATCTCGTGGGAGGCAATCCACGTCTGCCAGGTGATTACGCTGGGTGGCACTTTGACGAGATCGTGCGCCAACCAGGCACCTCTGTGCAACTGCGCTCCCTCGATGCAGGAACCGAGTTTGCCGACGCTGGTTTTAATCCCACGCTGAGTGGTGCCCCGATCAACGATCGTGCGGTGGTGCGAGTGAATGTCGCCCCCTCCATGATCGGCAGCGGCAGTGGTCTCGACGGCAACAAACCAGTGGTGTCAGGCTTCTTTGGTGGGGTGCGTCCGAACTGGTCAAACGCCGCCGGCACAGGCAATCTCTTCAACGAAGACTACACCGCCAATCGTCTGGTCACGGTGGACACCAATGTTCTGGGTCAGCATTTCGTGCGGCCTCTGAAAGACTCTGAATACAAAGTCGTCGCCCACCCCAACACTGCCGTCACCGAGTCCATCCGACTCGAAACCCAAGGCGTCACTGCGGATCAAAACCTCAAGATTACAGGGGTCACGAGTGACACAGGCATTGGTGCGGGAGAACTCACCGATCGTCGAAATTCCATCCTCACGCTCGGCAGCAGCCAAGCCGTCAACTCCCTGACCTTTCAGAGTGAAAGTTACATCAACGGAGCCGCCACTGGGCGAGGCAACTACACGACGTTGGTGATTGATGACGCTGCCGAACTCACCATCAACTCGGGCATGATCGTCACGGCCAATCTTGCCGTGCAAAACTGGGCAGGGGCAGCACTCGACACCAACCGCAACGCAGATATCCGCAGCGCCATTCAGGGCGGCCGAGTGAACTTCAACAATCAGGAAGCGCACTTCAATGTGGCTAGCATTTGGGCACACTACAACACCGCGGACGCTTCCAATGCCTACCGCGTGACCGATGGTGACAACACCTACCTTTGGTTCGCCTCCAGCATCACCAATGCAACGAACCTTGTGAAGACGGGTGCTCAGGGCCTGTTCCTGACGGCTCCCAACTACAACACGGGCAATGTCTTCATCAATCAAGGCACCTTGTATGCACGCCATGACCAGTCATTGGGTGAAGCGACCGAGATTCACATCACTGGCACCGGCTCTTTCTCGCCAGGTTATGGCGCACGCATGGACGGCATCGACATCTTCGTGCACGACATCGCCACCAACAACAGCGTGCTGCAACTCGAAGAAGGTGCCTACTTCGGTGGCAACATCATCCTGAACAACATTGATGCCAGTGGTAGCGCTGGAAGTTACCAGCGCACGTTCACGCCGCGCATCTACGGCAACTTCACGGGCCTCACCACCCTGGCTGGCAACATCTATGGAGGCAGCGCTGTGGCGGCGGGGATTGATCAAACGGACCCACGCCTCTTCAGCACCTACACAGGTTCAGCGGGTATCTTCGACATCCGAGGTCGTATCAGCGATGGTTCCTCTGGGGCTGTCACGGGACCAATCACCGCTGCCAATCGCAATCAACTGCTGCGCATGGAAGTGGTCGCCACCAACAACGAATCCACGGTGCAACTCAATCAAGCCCATGATGCGGCAGGAGCGATTTATCTCAAACGCGGCATCCTCCGCTACAATGGCACAGGAAACTTTTACACCGATGCCGCCGCGCTAGCTGCAAACTCGAATCCACTGGATCCGATGGTGGGCTTCAAAATGGGCGGTCGCAGCACGATGTCTGCGGATGGTGAAGGTGCAGCCAATCTGTCATTCTTCCTGGCCAATGCAGGCAGCACTTTCAACCTCAGTTCCTGGGAAGTCGGTGTGGAAACCTATGATCCACAGAATGCCACGGGCATGGACAACTACGGAAGAGGCAACACCACTGGAAACAGCATCCTGGGCGGAGAAAACCTCAGCGGTGAAGTCGTCTTTGGCACAGGCACAGGCGGTGTTCTTTTCACCCAATCCAATCGTCAGACCGTGGCTTACGATGACAATCTGAGGCTCTATGCCGCGCAGGGAGGTGAGGTCTCCATGAAGGTGAACTTTGTCGATGGCGGTAGTTTGGTGAACTCTCACCTGACGAAGATCGGCGGCGGTCAGGTGAATCTGCAAGGTTCCAGTGCAGGCGATAGCAGCGTGGAAAATGTGCATGTGCTCGGCGGCATCCTGAACCTGGAAAACTACGCGGTGAATGCCAACCGTCGTGTCGGAGTCAATGCGGCGCTGATCATGGGCGGTGGTCTCTTGTTGATGGATGCCTCGACAGGCACAGGCCTGGAAGAATTCGGCAATCTCACGCTTCATGCCGGTGGCAATGGCATCGCGGCGATTGGCTCAGCCACAATGTACGTCAGCGGTCTGATCGGTCGCAATGCCGGAGCCAGCTTGCATCTTCAAAGCGTCGCAGGTGGAACCATCAACTTCACAGGTGCAGCACCCAACTCACGGTTAGGCTCTTATGCCACCTTTGGCACAAGTCTCACAGGCATCCCAACTGCCACCGACTGGGCCGCCACGGATGCCACCGGAAAAATCATTGCCTTCACGGGTTACGGGGTGAACACCTTTGGCGCAGGCATTCACACCGACGTGCAGTCCCCCGCGAGTGCTGGGTCGAACACGGCTTCCCTCCGCTTTGACACGCCAACCAGCAGCCTCACCAGCGGCAATCTCTCGTTGAGTGAGGGTGGCATTCTCATCACCAACAACCATGCGGGTGGCACCGTCATTGGTTCAGGAGTCGGCCTCACCACAACAGGTGCGGATCTGATTTTCCACCAGTATGCCGCTGCCCCCGTGACGATCGCAGGCGATATCACCGGCTCTCAAAATGTGATCTTCACGGGAGTCGGCAGCACGACCCTCACGGGCAAC
>JAIXVB010000273.1 GCA_027483245.1 Verrucomicrobiaceae bacterium
AGACGCTTGAGTTTTTTGCCGGCAAAGGTGCCCGTGCGAACTTCGTTATCTTCCAAGGTGAACGAACCACTGAATAAGCCGGTCGCTGCAGCGACAGTGAACTTGGTGGCGGTTGGATTTTCGCTGGCTGGAGGCATGGTGATCTTGTTTTTGTCACCCACATCAAAAATGGTGTCTGGATCCAGTGCTGAAGGGAGCCCTCCCTCGCTGAAGTCGAGTTTTGCATTGTCAGTGCCGGCTGTGAGACCTAAAATGAGCGCTGTCGAAGGAGCTCTGATTGGGACATACAGTGACCCGACTGCATCGAGTTCGACTGGGCTAGGGACTGGTGTCCCGGGCAAGCCAAAACCCGCTTTGTAGAGTCGAGCGCTGGCGAGCGTGCTTGCTGGCCGCACCCAATCAAGATCACCGCTGAGGGTATTGTCTGTGACCGTGTTGAGATTTTCTGGCAGTAAGCTGCCACGATCGATGAGCAACTGACCCAGGATAGAACCTTTGACGGGTGTGTATCGTGTGTGGAAAACCAAGATTTGACCTTCGGGTCCGAGGAAGGTTCCGCCGGTGATGGTTTCACCATCGGAGGTGCGACCTGCCAGGGTGAGTTTACCATCTTTGGCCACGGTGAATGAGCCATAACCCCAGCCTTGTGGCACGTTCAAGGTTGGCGCTGCCAGCTTGAGCCCAAAGGTGTAATAACCGAGGTAGTGTGTGGCCTGGGCCGTTGTTGTATTCCAAGGCTGACGCCAGCCATCCAAGAGGACCGTGTTGGTGCCATCCGTCAGTGTCGCCTCGGTCAAGCGGCTGATCGCAGGTGTCGTAGCCGTGGCTGGGGTGACCTGAATTTTAAAGGCCAGAGTGAGTGGTGGTGGCACGGGTCTGCCCGTGCGTGGTATGGTCAAGACGACGGAGGGGTTTTGGGCACCTGTCAGATCAATTTCCAACACTCCCGTGATGCGCTGGGAGACGGTGCCCAGCATGAGGCTGCCTGTGAAGGTGCCTGTCTTCGTGACAGTGAGATCAATCCGCCCGCCTAAATTGTTGTTCAACACCGCGTTGCGAGTGATAGGACCTGTGTAGATGCCTTCCACAAAGGCAGGAAAAGCGGCGATGTTGATGGTATCCGTTACCTCTGTGAAGCCTTTTGAATTGGTGGCACGGACGGTGATGTTGATATTGTCTTTTGCCACAGTAGGTCTGCCGGTGATGCGTCCCGTTTTGGTGTCCAACTTCAGACCCAGAGGCAGGTTTTTGACCGAGAAAGCGGTGGGGATTCGAGTTGAATCTGGGTCAAAAAGAATGTCGTGCTGATAATAACCACCGACGATGCCATCATCCATGTTCTGTGTGGCTGCGATTTCAGGCCGAGCATTAAAGATCACCACGTTCGTGCTGCCTGCAATGGTTGTGGAAGCATCAAGAGCCGTGACAAGGCAGGTGTAGAGGCCTGCTTCTGCTGGGGTCGTTTTTTTGATGGTCAACGTCGCTTTGGTGGCTCCGGCGTGTTTGTCATCATCGACGACATCGACACCATTCCTGCGCCATTGATAGGTGAGGCCCGTGCCGCTGACGTTAGTGACGCGCAGGGTAATCGTCGTGCCATCCACACTCACAATTCGTGGAACGTCTTTCACCCCAGTACCGAGGAGATTGATCGAGAAAATGGGAGTCTCGGCATCGTTGCTGGCGATTCGTAGAGTGGCGATTCGTGGGCCATTTTCTTTCGGAGTGAATCGAATGACGATGGTGGTGCTGCCTTCTGCCAGGAGGGTGGTAGCTGGCTGGGTTGCAATGGCGAATTCGCTAGTGTGGAAGCCTGACAGAGTCGCTTTGATGTTGCGCAGAATGTTCAGGCCTGTATTTCGAAGCGTGATGGAAAGCAAAGAATTGCCGGGAGTGTTGACGGAACCGAAATCCACGGTGGAAGTGCCGCTGACCAGGGGTGTCAAAATGGGTTGTTCGACCACAATCTCAGCCTTCACATTTGCCAGTCTCAATTCCTGGCCTGTGAGGAAATCCGTAGCATTGAAGAGAAGTTGATTTTGAAAGCTGAAGAGTTCGTTCGGATTCGAAGAGGTTGCCAAGCCCGTTAAGTCAGCGGCAGCAACGATGAAGGTATCGGTAGCGGTGCCATTCGAAACCCAGAGCTCGCGGCCATTGATTCCGTCATCTGCCGTGAAGCAGAGTGCACCGTCAATGTTGGTCATGTTTTGAATGTTCGGGCTGCCCGCACCTGCGACGATGTTGCGCACCATGACCGTGCCTGCGGCAGTGCCATTGGAGACCCAGAGTTCTTCGCCATTGGTTCCGTCATTGGCCAAGAAGAAGAGCTTATCGCCCACTGCGGTGAGGCTGCGTGGATTGGAGTCGGCGCCTCCTGCGGCGATGTTCTTCACCAGGACGGTGCCTGCTTCATTGCCATCTGACTTCCACAGTTCGACGCCGTTGGCTTGATCTTCAGCGACAAAGAAAAGAGTCGTGCCTGCGACGGTGAGTTCGGATGGATTGGAGCTGGAACCGCCGCTGAAAATATCTTTCACACGCACGGTGCCTTCCGTGGTGCCATCCGTCCGCCAGAGTTCGGTGCCGCCAGCATTGGCCAAAGTGCCGCCTCGGGTAGCCGAGAAATAGAGACGTTTCACACCCGCCGCATTTTGAAACACGGTCAAGTTTTGAGGGTCTCCACTTTGGCCCCCATTCCCGATGTTTAGAAGAATATTGGTGCCGTTTGCAGTGCCATCACTTTTCCAAAGTTCTCTGCCAACATCTGAGTCAGCATTGAAGTAAAGCATGTTATTCATCTCCGTCAGGGACTCGGGATTACTGCTGGTGGTGGCATTGTTGAGGTCCTTGAGCATCTGGAGTCCTTCTGGCGTGCCGTCTGTGGTCCAGAGTTCCTTGCCATTGACGCCATCAGTGGCTGCAAAGTAGAGCTTACCGTTCACGACGGTGAAGAATTCAGGGCTGCTCGATCCCGTTGGATTGATTTCAGCGACATCGGTTGGCAGGGGCCCTGTTTTGATTTTGACCACATCCGTTCCTTCTGCGGTGCCATCCGTGCTCCAAAGTTCCCGATTGAGGGTGGAGCCTTGGGCACTGTAGTAAACACGACCTCCAAAACTCGTCATGAAAAGAGGATCAGAACCTGTCGTGCCAGGAAACGCGTCTTTGATCATAGAGGTGCCGCCCTCGGTGCCATCGGTTTTCCAGAGTTCGCGTCCATTTATTCCATCCACCGCTGAAAACACAGCGTCAGTACCGAAGGTGGTGAAATCCTTTGCATCGGAACTTCCGGTGCCTGGGCGGAAATCAGTGACCTTGAGTGTGCCAGCCTGGGTGCCATTGGTGACCCACAGTTCGTTACCATTCAGTAGGAAATAAAGGCTACCATTGAACAGATTAAAGTGTGAGGCACTGCTTGCCCCTTGAGTTTCTGGCAGATCCTTAACCAGCAGTGTATCGGCGGTCAAACCTGCGCTGATGTACAATCCGAGATTGTTGGTTTCATCCACTGCGGTGAAGATCAATCGATTGTTGAATGCCGTCAGATTGGAGGGTGATGAACCTTCTGAACCGGGATTGATATCGCGAACGCGTTGAGTGCCGCCGAGCGTTCCGTCAGTGCGGTGGAGTTCGGTGCCGCTGCCATCATCGGCGGTAAAGAAAATGATGTTCCCCAGGGCAGTGCCCGTGGGGACTTCGACGAGATTGGCGATTCCGGATCCTGCAGAACCTGCCTGGATGTTTTTCACCAGCGTTGTTCCACCAGTGGTGCCATCCGTGATCCAAAGTTCACGCCCATCCGTGATGTTATTGGCAGAGAAAATTAGCCTGCGTGTGGTGGTGGGTGGGAAGGTGTTGGTGGTTCGGGTGAGCAACGTGTAATCACGGGGCGTGGAACTTTCAGTACCCGTGGCGATATCTCTGACGAGGGTAAGCACAGTTGTGCCATTGGGATTGTCGGCGCGATACAGCTCTGAACCGGTCGTGCTGACGCTGGCTGTGAAAAGCATGGTATCGACGAAATTGTTGGTGGTGCCGACACGCTCAGGAAAGAGAGTGAAATCAGGCGGAACGCCATTGATGAATCCATCGCCGCTAGGCTCCAAGTTCGTCACCAAGGTAGTTCCTGCGGTAGTCCCATCTGTCTTCCAGAGTTCGCGACCGTTGTCTGGATCTGAGGCTGTGAAAAAGACTCTGCTTCCGTAAAGAATGAAAGAGTCGATGCCCGATGAGCCGCTGTTATTCGTGTTGATGTCCTTTACCAAGGTCGTCCCATTGACAGTGCCGTCGGTTCTCCAGAGTTCACGTCCGCTCACGGTGTTCAACAAACCTTCAAACAGCATCACGTTATCGTTGAGCCGCACCATCTTGTCAGCTCCACTGCCATTCACGTAGTTGTCTTTGAGCTTGATCGTGCCTGCGGAGGTTCCGTTGCTAACCCAGAGAGAGCGGATGCCGCCCACATTGGTCACAAAATAAAGTCTGCTCCCCACCTGAGTGAAAGAACTCGGTCTGGAACTAGCCACTCCATTTTCGAGGTCCTTAAAAAGACCCGTGCCGTTGGCTGTGCCATCGCTGCGCCAAAGCTCCGAACCATTCAAAACATCATCAGTGGCGATGAAAAGAGCATTGTTGTAAACCACCATCGAATCGGGCTCCGTGCTCGCCGGTGGCGGCTGCGTATTGATATCCTTGACGAGGTTAACAACCTGATCCGCTGCCTGAGCAGGGCTTAGCCCGAGCATCGCGACTGCAGAGAGGTAGGGTAGGA
>JAIXVB010000639.1 GCA_027483245.1 Verrucomicrobiaceae bacterium
ATGACAAAGCTGACAAGCGCACCAAGATCTACACGAACCTCGGCAACCGCGACACTCATGCGGTCATCAACAACCTGCGCTGGGGCCTCGATGGGTGGATTTATGCCACACACGGCTACAGCAGCAGCGACAACGTCATCGGTTATCCGCAGCCAAAAACCGGTGCGGACTCGGCTCCGGGCGCATCTCCCGCATTCAAAACCCCTGCGGGCTCGGCTCCAGGTGCATCTGCGGCAACAAAAACCGATGCGGACTCAATTCCGGGCGCATCTGCCGCAGCCAAAACCCCTGCGGACTCGACTCCAAGCGCATCTGCCGCAGCCAAAATCAGCCCGAACTCCAGCCTCAGTCCAGCCGCTGCCCCTCTAGACCTCGGCCCCATCGGTGCCGGCGTTGTCCGCTTCAAGCCGGACGGCAGCGCTTTCGAGCAATACGCCTCACGCGGCGGTAACACCTGGGGCCTCGACATCACCTGGGATGGTCAGGTTTTCTACACGCAGCCTACCAGCGGCAATCACTTCATCCACGTCGTGCTGCCCGAGTCTGTGCTGGCCAAAGGCAAGCTGCCTGGTGTCGTCGGCACCCATGGCATGCTGCCGAAAGAGCCGACGTTTCCGGCGATGCATTGGGAGCAGCAGGCCTACGTTCAGATCGACCAAGTCGGCAGCTACACCGCCGCTGCCGGTTGCGCCATTTATGAAGGCGGTGCTTGGCCCGCGAAGTGGAACTACGGTTACTTCACCACCGAACCCACGCTGAACATCGTCAGCCACTTCATGGTCGAGCCCGATGGCGTCACCTACAAAGCCAAGCGTGAGCCCGGTCGCGAGCAGACCGAATTCATTCGCAGCAAGAACCTCTGGTTCCGCCCGATTGAAGTCCGCGTCGGTCCCGATGGCGCGTTGTATGTCGTCGATTTCTGCAATCAGGCCGTCATCCACAATGACACCCGAGGCCCCACCCACGGTCCCGCCAACGCCGCCGTCCGCCCCGACCGCGACCACTACTACGGCCGCATCTGGAAGGTGCAGCACAAGCAAGCAAAGAAGGTGGAGGTCATAAAATATGACAAATCGGATCTCAAATCATTGATCAAAGCTGCCGCGTTTGCCGAATCAAAGCACCAACGAGCTCATGCACGGGCCAGAGTGAATGAGTCTCCAATCGACAAGGTTATAGATCAATATATCCAACTTTCTCTAGAACTCGGCATGGTTGAAAGGCAGAAGGTCTCTAAGCTGTTCTTGACCGAAGAGAGCTACATCGCATGGGGTGCGGCTGCAGCCAGTGTCATGGCGGGACGCGAGAAGATTCCTGGAGAAGAGAATCTGGACAGATCCCACACCGAGATGATCAGGCAACATCTTGAAGATTCAGCAACAACACCAACCCTACGTGAAATCAAAGGGCTTTCTGGAATGGTGGATGCCAAAGTGCGTGCCGGACTACTCAAGCTGTATCCAAGACTTGGAGATGACTGGTCCAGGTCTGCTGTTATCTCACTGCTATCGGATCAATCAGCAGATGCGGTAATTGATTGTCTCAAAACCGATTCACCAGAAGCTGTTGCTTCACTGGTCGCAGCGCTTTTACCTTCACCAAACACACTCAAAGATCCAGCCAAGCTAGTTACAGCCTGCGCCAATGCTGATGCGAAGGCTGACCCGGTGAAGAACGCCATCCTTCGCGGCATCGCCACGAGCATGAATGAAGCTCCCGCCATGTCTCCAGCACTCACGGAGGCTTTTAAAAAACTCCTCGCCCAGCCTTCGCTCGCAGCCGCGACGCTGCCGCTCGCGACGAAGTGGGACAAAGGCGGTGCGTTGGCCACGGAGGTCAAGGCCCAGCTCGACAAGCTCAGTGCCACGCTGGATGACAACACCGCGCCAGTCGAAACTCGCATCAATGCGGTGAAAGCTCTGGTCGCTGTCGGAGGTGATTCGCAGAAGCTTGTAGTTCGGGCTTTAGCCCGTCCGGAAGCCCCCACAGCACTCCAGGCCGCCATCATTGCTGCTTTGGATGAGAGTGGGAGCGTGAACGCCCTCGTGGCATCCTTGAACGAGCTGAAGCCTGAACTGCGAACGCAAGCCTTCGAAGCCATCCTCAAACGACCTCAGGCCACCGGGACTTTGCTCGATGCTGTGAAAGCGGGCAGCATCGACCGCGCGATTTTCGCCCCGGGTGATGTCGCACGTCTGCGCTCGCATCCGAACAAGCCCATCGCCAAACGCGCGAACGACCTCTTCAAAATCAACAACGCTGCCAAGGACGCCATCATCGCCAAACTGGTGCCCGAGGTCGAGAAGCCCGGCAATGTGGCCAATGGCAAAATGCTCTTCACCGCGGCCTGTGCTGTCTGCCACAAGTTGGGCGACATCGGCGTCGGTGTTGGCCCTCCGTTGGATGGCATGGGTGCGCATGGCCCTGCCGAGTTGCTCGTCCACATCGTTGATCCGAACCGCGAGGTCGATCCGAGTTTTTGGGCCTTCAATCTGACCACCCAAAAGGGCGAGGTGCTCCAGGGTGTGGTCACCAGTGAAAACAGCGCCACCGTGACACTCGCTACTCAAGTCGGTTTGCGTGAGATCGCGAAGAGCGACATCGCCAAACGCGAAAACACTCGCCGCAGTCTCATGCCTGAAGGTCTTGATGCCCTCGGCGCCGAGAACCTGCGTGACATCCTCGCCTTCATCTGTGGCGATGCTCAGAAGCAGTTCCGCATCCTCCATCTCGCGGATGCTTTCACCGCTGACAGTCGTGAAGGTGTCTTCGCTGGGCCAGCTGCCAATCAAGGCCAAGTTCGACTCGCCAAATACGGCAACGTTAAAGTCGAAAATGTCCCGTTCTTCATCCAAGACGCAGCCAAAAGCGCCACGGGAGCCAACCTCATCGTCCTCAAAGGCGGCCCCGCGAAAAGCCAAAGCGCGACTTACCCTGCGAAGGTTGAGGTGCCCATCGGTGTCGAAGCCAAACGCCTGCAAGTTCTCAGCGGCATCGCGGGTTGGGGCTTCCCAGCTGTGAAAGACGAAGTCACGGCGATCAAGGCCACCGTGCTCTATGCCAACGGCGAGAAAGAGGAATACGATCTCAAGAACGGCGTCCATTTCTCCGACTACGTTCGCAACGTCGAAGTCCCCGGTTCGAACTACGTCGAAGGCCTGACACAAGGTCAACAACTGCGGCTTTTGACACTCGAGCTCAAACAAAAGAGTGTCGCCAAAACGCTCGTGCTTGAAAGCCCCGAGAAAAACCCCGTCGCACCTGTCATCGTGGCCATCACAGCGGACATTGAGGGCAAAGGGCCTGCTCCGCTTGTCGTTCAGCCTTCAGGTCGTCCGGAAGAGCGGGCTAAAGCCCGAACTACGAACGATGGCCCCAAAGAAGGCGGCAAAGGCGACGGCCCGCTTGTTCCTGCTTCATCGGTGAATTGGGAAGCTGGTAAGACTCGGGTGCTTGTCATCGGCGGCGGTTCGTCCCACAACTTCGCCACGTTCTTCGGCACCACGGATGTCGCTACGCTCAAAGCGGCAGGTTTCACGGTCCACTACACGGAAGATCGTGATCAAGCGGCCACTGAACTCGCCAGTGCCGACGTCGCCATCATCAGCGTGAACCGCAAGTTTTTCGACACGGCCGCTTACCGCAAAGCGCTCATGGAGTTTGCCGCGGCAGGTAAAGGCATCGTCATGCTGCATCCCGGCACTTGGTATGGCTTTGCAGGCTGGCCTGAACTCAACGCTCAAATCGTTGGGGGCGGTGCCCGTGGTCATGACAAGATTCATCCCTTTGAGGTCAAGAAGGTCAAAGCGCATCCTGTGATGGAAGGTGTCCCAGATTCCTTCACGGTCGAAGACGAACTCTACTATGTGAATGCGGAGCCCGAGAAGATCCCTGCGGGCACCTCACCCATCACCGTCCTGGCCGAAACGAGCCCGAGCGACAAATTCCAAAAGCCACACCCGAGTGTCTGGATCACCGAGCACCCGAAAGCCAAGATTGTGGGCCTCGCCCTCGGCCATGACGCCCGCACGCATGATCTGAAACCCTACCAGCAGCTGCTCATCAATGCCGCGAAGTGGGCATCCTCAAAGCAGCCATAAAAGGGAGGGAGAGGCTGAGTCGATGTTGAGGGGCTGCTTTGGAAGTGCCCCTCTTCATTGGCTGGGAATCGGATGTTCAAGGCTGGCTCTGACTGCTTGCTCTACGGCTCGAGTTGGGGCAGGCGTTGCGCATGGCTTTTGATTCGCAGCGACAGTTCCACGTTCAGTTGGAAGATGGCACGCCTTTGTGTCTTCGTTCCATACAGCCAGAGGATCGTGACATCGTCGCTGAGGCCTTTCGCAGACTTTCACCCGAGGCACGTTACTTCCGGTTCTGGACACGTGTGCGAGAACTGAACCCGCGTCTGATTGAGCAGCTCTGTTCGCCCGATCAACGGGATCATGTGGCCTGGGTGGCGCTGCATGAAACGCGTGAAGACATCCCGGGTGTGGGCGGGGCGTCTTTTTGGCGGCTGGAAGGGGATCCCAAGGCGGCGGAAGTTTCATTCACCGTCGCGGATGAATTCCAGGGGCGCGGTGTGGCAACGCTGCTTCTGGCCTTGATCTGGGAGCATGCGCTGACCCTAGGCATCACACGTTTCATCGGCCATGTGCTTCATCAAAACATCGCCATGAGAGCGTGGTGGGATGCACTCGGAGCCACGGAGCAAGAAGCACCTCGGGAGTGGCTCACAACATTGATCCTGGATGAATCCTTGATTGAGAACAGCCCGGCGGGAAATCGATTGCGCGCCTGTTTGGCTTCCGTTCGCGAGTGGATGAGCGAGCCGAG
>JAIXVB010000593.1 GCA_027483245.1 Verrucomicrobiaceae bacterium
ACCGTCCGCATTGATGAACGTGAACCCCGTCTCTGGTATGGCAGCCGACTGTGCGTGAGCAAAGACTACCGCCGACTCACCGAGATGAGCAGCAGCGTCAGCGTGCGCAGTCATCAGCCCGTCTATCGTGGGTTCGGCGCCATCGGTGCCGGGCTCATTTACAAAGCCGTGTCCACCGCCAACAGGATCGGCTGTGACAAGTTCCTCGCCGATGTCCAAGAACAGAACGCGCGTTTTTTCCAGCGCCTGCACTGGCAACGCCTCGGCGAACGCCAACTCCACGGCCGCCTGCACGTTCACATGCAAGCCGAACTCCCCCACTACCCCCCTGCTGCGATGGTGGCGTGAACCGCGAGTTAGCTTCGCGTTGTCTATATCTCGCATCTCCATTGCTGGTTAGCCTCCAGAAGCGCGTGAAGGATACGTAGAACGGACTTTCCAGTTCGTTGGGGAGGCAACGAGTTGGAAAACTCGTTCTAGGACGGAGGGCGGGGCTTGTGGACGGTGGGCATGGGTTCTGCTTGATTGATAAACGCCTCATGACTTCCCTGGAATCCCTCGCTGCTGCTCTTCGTCTTCACCCGAATGTCGCGGAGAAGCTGCGCATCGCGTCAGCGTATGGACCGGCGCTGGAGGTGGCGGGGGAGATCGAGATCGGGGATGATGCGGCAGCGATCCCGGACGGGGAGGGTTTTCTGCTGTTTGCGGCGGAAGGCATGATGGAAAGTTTCATCGAACTGGACCCCTGGTTCGCCGGTTATTGTGCGGTCATGGTGAATCTGAGTGACATCGCGGCCATGGGCGGTGTGCCCACGGCGATTGTGGATGTGCTTTGGACGCACCCGGAGTCGTCCCTGGCCACGGAGATCTGGGCGGGCATGAGAGCGGCTTCGACCGCTTACGGAGTGCCGATCGTGGGAGGTCACACGACCCGATTCCCCTATGAGCGCACGCCGCTGCTGGCGGCGGCGGTGGTGGGCAGGGCTCAGCAATTGATCTCGAGTTTCGAGGCGAGGCCAGGCGATGATTTGATCATGGTCGTGGACCTGCGCGGCGCTTATCGCGGAGAGGGCACGGTGTTTTGGAATGCCAGTGTGGGTTCACCGCCGGAACGTTTGCAGAGCGATCTTCGATTGCTCAAAAAGGTCGCTGAAGCTGGGCTGGTGAAAGCGGGCAAAGACATCAGTAATGGCGGGCTGCCGGGCACTCTGGCCATGTTGCTGGCCACTTCAGCTTGCGGAGCCGAGGTGAGTTTGGACAAACTGCCAATCCCGCCAGAGGTGGACATGCAACGCTGGTTGTTGTCGTTTCCCAGCTACGGTTATCTGCTCACGGCCAGGGCTGAGCACAGCGCGGAAGTGCAGGCGATTTTTCATCAAAATGACCTCGCCTGTGAAGTCATCGGTCAGATCACGGACGGGAACGCGCTGGCGTTTTCTTGGCAGGGAGAGCGCTGCGTTTTGGCGCAGATCGCCCCGGCAAAGACGGCCCGTCTTTCCAAGACCCCGTGATGAGGACATCCCGTGAATGCTCGGGAATGCCACGATCATGGACGTGCATTTTTTGCACCAGCAAATCGACCGCCGCCGCGCCGACACGATCCAGGTTGCCATCGATCCCCGCCATCTTTTGACGCTCGGTTTCCGTGCCAAAAAGGTATGCCACGCCAACGTCTTGAGGCACCCTCAAACGCAACCGTTCGAGGAGTTCCAAGACGTGGATTTTATAGACCAACAAGGCATCGGGCTGATGTCTCTCCATCCACTCTCGAAAGAGAGTCATGTTGACCTGTTCACCCTCGATCATGAGCGGCGGACATTGCTCCTCGGGCGGGCGCTGCCACTGCTCATTGAGCGCTGCGGCTGACCATTGACCTCCGACGATCGTGTTGTTTCTCACGGGAGCGATCAAAGCGGGGCGTTGGTAACCAAGGGCACGCATTTTTTCAAAGGCGAGCTTCACATTGAAGAAGCCATGAAGCTGCACGCGATCCACGGGCAATTGACGGAAATACATACCCAGACCGACCACGCATAGATCACGCACCTCCAAATCCATGGGGTGTTCATCGCCTTCTGAAAAACCCAGGATGACACCACGAATGCCACGAGTCACGAGCACACGACGCAGCTTTTGTGCATCGCCTTTGAGCGGACCGAGCGAGAAGATCTCCACCTGATAACCGAGCTGCTGCGCTCGCCACTGGATGCCCTGCAGATACCAGAGGCAGACATCCTTATTTCTCCAAGATTCATTGGCCACATGGGTGATCAGGGCCAGCGTTTCGCCATGCGGGGCCTGCTTGCGACGCCGTTGAGTCATCAAGGCCTGAATCAGTGGATTCGGCGCATAACCGAGCTTCAAAGCCATTTTCTTCACACGCTCCGTCACTTCCGGCGTGATGCGGGGATCATCCTTCAGCACCCGCGAGACCGTGGAGACGGAAACCTGCGTCGCTTGGGCCACTTCGAGCATGGTGACGATTCGATCCATACGCCTGATCAGAGTAGTTGGATTGGTGAATGCGACAAGGCGGATTCGTTGCGTTTCAGTAGAAGCTTCCTACTCTGAGAACGTGTCTTCCCCCTTTCAACTCAATCGTGAATATCAGCCCAAAGGTGATCAGGCTCAGGCCATCGCCAAGCTGGTGAAATCTCTGCAAGCGGGCAATCGACATCAAACTTTGTTAGGCGTGACGGGTTCCGGAAAAACCTACACGATGGCCAACATCATCACGGACATTGGCAAACCGACGCTGGTGTTCAGTCACAACAAAACCCTCGCCGCTCAGCTCTACTCGGAGTTCAAGAACTTCTTCCCGAACAACGCCGTCGAATACTTCGTCAGCTATTTCGACTACTACCAGCCAGAGGCTTACATCCCGCGCACCGACACCTACATTGAGAAAGACAGCAGCATCAACGATGAGATCGAGCGGCTGCGGCTTTCCACCATGGGAGCGCTGCTGACGCGCAAGGACGTTGTCGTGGTCGCCAGTGTGTCCTGCATCTACGGCTTGGGATCACCGGAAGATTATGAAGGCATGATGGTGCCCATTCATGTCGGTCAGCAGATCACGCGCGAGACCTTTCTCACCAAGCTGGTGGACATGCTCTATGAGCGCAATGACATCCAACTCAAGCGCGGTGCCTTTCGGGCGCGTGGAGATGTGGTGGAGATCATCCCGGCCTATCTCGATGAAGAAGCCATCCGCATCGAGTTCTTCGGCGATGAAGTTGATCGCATCAGCGCGGTCGATGCGCTCACCGGCACGGTCACGCTGAAGATGCAGAGCTACACCATCTTTCCGGCCAAACAATTCGTCACGCCCGCGGACAAGCTCAAACGAGCCATTGTCAAAATCCGCGATGAGATGACCGAGCGGGTCGCTTGGTTCGAGCAAGAAGGCAAGCTGCTCGAAGCTCAACGCCTGCGGATGCGCACGGAGCACGACATCGAAATGATGCAGGAGATGGGGTTCTGCCAGGGCATCGAGAACTACAGCCGCCATCTCACCGGCCGTGTGCCAGGGGCCACTCCAGGGACGTTACTGGATTTCTTCCCCGATGACTTCCTGTGCCTGATCGATGAAAGTCACGTCACGATTCCGCAGATCGGCGGCATGTATGAAGGTGACCGCTCACGCAAGACGGTTCTCGTGGAGCATGG
>JAIXVB010000336.1 GCA_027483245.1 Verrucomicrobiaceae bacterium
ACCACTGGAGCGCCGAAGGATGATACCGACTCAAACCATGGCAGGCCGAGCAGGATGCCTGCGCCATGCAGGAACTGTCGGCGGGAAAGGGGGGATGAACTCTTCATGGGGGTACAGACACTACGTTGCGAATTCGTGCAAGATTTCGGCCAAAGTCCTGGGTTTCAGGTCTGCGGGGCACGGTGCTTAGCAAATCTCAAATACCTGCTGCTCGAATCTGAGATTGTCGTATCTTCCAAACACAATGGCTGACACTGCTCCTGAATCACGCTCCTGGACTGAAACCCTGGCCGAATTTCTTTTGGAGCAGCAAGGCGTGGAAGCCATTCGCTTGAACCCTGAGGAGCGCAGTGTGCAGGTGGCGACACTCGGTCAGGTGGATGCGGAGCTGCTTCAGGCTCAGCTCAATGAAGTGCTGCGTTCTTTGGATGCAGAACTCCGCGCGGATCCGATCGATTCGACGATCAGCGGCCTCAAGTTGACGAGTCATGAAGGTGAGTTAACGCTGCAAAAACCGAGTTGCATCACCGCGCCGCGCTTTTGGAAATGGCGTGATTTTGAATGGCCTGAAGCCGATGAAATCGAACGTCAGAGTGATGAAGAATGGCGTGAAATGGCGATGCTGGCGACCATTTGTGGGGTGGCTCTTATCGCTGGATTCGTAGCGAAGAAAGCCTTCCACGCCTCTGAGCTGTGGGTGCACGTTTGTTTTGGCATCGCACTCGTCAGTGGCGGCTGGGATGCGGCGAAGGATGCTTGGGAGAATCTCAAAGAGAAGCGTTTGGATGTGCATTTTCTCATGCTGGCGGTGGCCGCAGGGACAGTCGCGATCGGCGCTTGGGAAGAGGGAGCTTTGCTGCTGTTTTTGTTTTCCACCTCTGGCGCGTTGGAGCATTATGTGCTGCATCGCACGCATCGCGAGATCAATGCTCTCACCAAAGCGGCTCCCAAATTTGCACGGGTCATTTTGCCGGATGGCAGCACGGAGGAACGTGGGGTGTCACTGCTCCGCGTGGGGAATGTCTTGCAGGTCCGGCCTGCGGAACTCTTCCCGGTCGATGGCACAGTGACGCTGGGTGAGACGGCGGCGGATGAATCCACGCTAACGGGTGAATCCGTCCCCGTGGACAAAGGTGTCGGCACCACGGTCTTTGGGGGCACGTTGAATCTCTGGGGCTTGGTGCAAATCCGCGTGGACCGGCCGGCGACGCAGAGTGCGCTGGCAAAGATCATCACGATGATCCAGACCGCGCAGCATCTGCGGGCACCGAGTCAGCGTTTCACGGACCGTTTTGGCACCAACTACACCCTCATCACCCTGGCCAGTGTGTTGCTCATGTTTTTTGTCTGGTGGCTCGCGCTAGGCATCCCGCCTTTTGAAAACACCGAGTTGTCGAAGTCATCCTTTTATCGGGCGATGACGCTTCTGGTGGTCATGAGTCCTTGTGCGCTCGTGCTTTCAATTCCCTCGGCCATTCTCGCCGCCATCGCTTGGGGGGCGCGTCGTGGCATCTTGTTCCGCGGTGGGGCAGCGATCGAAAAACTCGCCGAAGTGGATGTCATCGCCATGGATAAAACCGGCACGTTGACCGAGGGCAATTTGCGCGTGTCCTTGGTGGAGAGTTTCCCGCCAGGCAAAGAGAAGCAGGTGCTGAAGCTTTGTGTCACGCTGGATGCCAACTCGAATCATCCGATCGCCCATGCCATCACGCGTCATGCGAAAGAGCAGGGGATCGAGCCGGGCAAGCTCCTCGAGTTTCAATCCATTCCTGGTCAGGGATTGCGCGGCCTCACTGAGGAGGGCGTCACGTATGTCGGTCGGCGTGAGCTCATGAATCAGGGCGACTTCGCCAAGTGGCTCAAAGACGTGCCGGATGCGCCCTTGGGCTTTTCAGAAGTCTGGGTGCTGAATGCGCAAACAATGGGACGAGTGCTCCTCAAAGATGAAATCCGCAGTGGTAGCAAAGCGGTGTTGGCGGCACTCGCGGCGCAAGGTGTGCGCACGGTCATGCTCACTGGGGATCGTCGGGCCGCAGCCATTCAAGTGGCGGAGGAATTGGGCGTCGCCGATGTGCGTGCGGGCCTGCATCCAGAAGACAAAGTGTCCGCCATTCGCGAGTTCACCCAGCAGGGTAAAAAGGTGGCCATGGTCGGTGATGGCGTCAACGATGCGCCGAGCCTCGCCGCTGCTTACGTCAGCATTGCGATGGGTGCGCGCGGCAGTGACGCAGCTCTGGAGCAGGCAGATGTGGTGCTCATGCAGGACAAGATCGAAAAGCTGCTTTCTGCCCGTCACATCAGCCAGCGGGCACGTCGCATCATTCGGCAGAATCTCGCCATTTCATTGGGCTCAGTCATCCTCATGGCCATCGCTTCCTTGTTTGGCATCGTGCCGCTGACACTCGGCGTGCTCACTCATGAGGGCAGCACGGTTGTCGTTTGCCTGAACAGTCTGCGGCTGCTCTTCGTGAAGGAGTGATCAAGGCTTACACCGCATCTCTGAGTTCCGGTTCAACCCTCGTTGGTCGAAGGATTCAGGGCCTGCAGATGCACCCAAGTCGCACCCCAACTGCCTGAACCCAGATCTGCTGGCCAAGTGTAATCTCTGACGATCGCCATCTTGGCCAAAGCAGCATGAACCCCGGTGCGCAGAGTGCCCGTGCCTTTGCCATGGATCACTCGCACATTCAGAATGCCCGCCAATTGGCACTCGCTCAAATAATCGACGAGAAGATCTCCAACCTCATTGGGACGGAACGTGTGCAGATCCAACTTGGGTGTGATCGGAATGCGGATGGGCTCATCTTCCATGGTGAAGAATATCCAACCATCATTGGCAGTTTTTGCCACCTCGCTTCCATTCGATCCTGAAAGCTGCACAGCCTCAGGCACCCATGAGGCGGCGGGCAAAGAGCGTTTGCAGGGCGCAGCCAATTGGAAGCGTTATTTTCTTCGTGACAAAAAACTACATTCTTATATAGCGATTCAAAAGATTTTATGGCGAAGAGAAAAGCAACTGCCCCAGCCAAGCCACCGCTCACAGACATGGCCTTGAATCTCATCGCTCTACGCTTTCGCGCACTCGCTGAGCCGATGCGTTTGCGACTGCTCAATTTGCTGATGCAGGGAGAGCGCACGGTGGGACAACTCGTCACAGAATCAGGTTCAGGACAAGCGAATGTGTCCAAACACTTGGCCGTGTTGCGTGAGGCCGGCATGGTGGGCATGAGGAAAGAAGGATTGTCCACGTGGTGCTTCATTGCAGATCCCATGGTCAATGAACTCTGTGAGATGATGTGCCAACGCTTGCGTGAAGAGATGGAGTCGAAAGCCAAGGCTTTGAGCTAAAGTCTTGTCAAAAGAGCGTCACCTGATTACCCTTGGCGAGGTAAATGCTTTTCAGGTGTTCCCATTGCAGAATACCCTGAGCATTTTGCAAGGAGTCAGTCGCAGCATCTCATCAACATTCAGAACCCACTACGATCATGAGCGAACTCAATCCCTACGCCCCTCCTCAAGCTGACCTCACTCCTGAGTTTGGCCCCAACGAAAAACCCTTGGCCTCCATTTGGATGCGTCTCGTTTCCCAAATTGTCGATGGCATCATCGCGGCAGTCATTCTTGTGACTTTGCAGTATCTCACGGGCTCTTTCGGCCGCATCCAGGCTGCGGCTGCCGAAGGTAACATCATTGTGCTGGAGAGCTTCCTCTGGATCCCGGTCCAGATCGCCGTTATGCTCGGCATCAATTGGAACTTTCTTCTTCAAGGCCAGACGATAGGCAAGAAACTACTCAAAATGCGCATCGTGCGCAAAGACGGTTCGCCGATTGATCGCACTCGCATCATCACCCACCGCTTCTTGCCTGTTGCGCTGGTCGCGAATGTGCCGGTGATCGGTAGCTTCGCGGTGCTGGTGGATGCTCTCTGCATCTTCCGTGGCGGACGCAATACCCTGCATGATGACATTGCAGACACCAAAGTCGTCGTTGCCTAACTCTTTCGCTGAACCTTTAGTCTGAGCCGTGGGTGAGCATCCTTGCTTGCTCACGGCTCTTGGCTTTTTAAGCTGTCGAGATGGAAGCGACTCCCTCCGAAATTCTCGCCACGGTTCTCTTTGCACTCGCCGTGGTGCACACGTTTGCGGTGAAACGTTTTGCGAAGTGGGCCCATCATTACCCGCAGGGTTCGATTCAGGAAAACATCCTGCATTTTTTGGCTGAAACAGAAGTGGTCTTTGGCCTCTGGGCGGGCGCTTTGTTTGCAGGCATTGCGGTGCTTCAGCGTTCGATTCCGGAGGCGGTTCACTACATTGAAAGCCTGAACTACACGGAACCAAAGTTCGTCTTTGTCATCATGGTCGTCGCGGCAACACGGCCAGTGGTGAAGCTGGCGGAGGCCCTCATCAGTGGCATCGCTCGGTTGCTGCCGATGAAGGAAGCCATGGCCTTTTATTTTGCGGCTCTTTTTGTGGGCCCGTTGCTCGGTTCGTTCATCACGGAACCTGCGGCAATGACACTGCTGGCGATTGTGTTGAAGCGTCGTTACTTCGATCACGGTATCAGTCTGCGTTTTGCGTATGCCACGTTGGGGCTGCTTTTTGTGAACGTCTCGATTGGCGGCACGCTTACCCACTTTGCCGCGCCGCCCGTGCTCATGGTGGCGGCGAAATGGGAGTG
>JAIXVB010000284.1 GCA_027483245.1 Verrucomicrobiaceae bacterium
CAGCGCCGTGCGCCAGCTCCAGTGTTCGATCAGCAGCAGCGCCGCTGAGAAGCTGCCGATGAACAAAAACAGCCAAGCCTTCAGCCACATGGCACGGGTGGAGTGGAGATCACGCATGGAATCAATCACTCGAGGATGGAAGGCAGATCGCGCGCCCCGTGGAGGATTCGGACGATTTCGATTCGGCCTTCGCGCTGCCTGTAAAAGATCAGGTAGTTCGGAAAGTCTGTCACGGGCCACAAACGAAGGCCTCTCAGTTTCGGCTTGAGCAGTCCAAGTTCGGGTTGGTTCGCCAGCACAGTCACCTGCTTTTCGAAGGCACTCACCACTCGATCTGCGGCATCTGGATCATCCATCGCGATGTAGCCATGGATGTCTTGCATGTCCTGGAATGCCTCCAGGGAAAGGATCGCCTCAGCCATGAAGGTCAGCGAGTGGGCTTCACAAACTGGGCAAAGGCCTCTGAGGCTGGAATACCTTTCCCTGCATCCAACGACGCCAGCCCAGCATCCAGCTTGCTCAATAGATCGTCTTCACTGGCGATGGAGAAAGATTTCTTGTGTCGCTTCTGCCGTGCCAGCAGTTCCAAGCCCTCTTCAATGGCCGCATCGACACTCGCAAACAGGCCATCACGTACGCCGTTCGTGACGAAAGAATTCAAGGCTGGAGTGAGCTTGATGTTCATGCCTCAAAGTGTGCCCAAGGCTGCCATTGAGCGCAAGTCCAGTGTTCGATCAGCCGCAGCACGATCGGAAACCTCGATTGCCCATCGAAGCTACTTTTTCTCCAGCCTCACATAATCCAGCCCGACCATGAAGCCCGGCACGGCGGCGGCGTTTTTGCCGGTGAGGGTGAAGGTGAGTCGGTGCTCGCCGGCGGTCAGTTCGTGCGTGCCCCAGTCGAGTTCGTCGGTGAGGATGACTTTGTCGGCGTGGTAGCCATCAAAGGAAGACGCCACGGGTTTGTCATCGAGGCTGATGCTGGTGATGCCGTAGTCGCGGGCCATCGTCAGTACCCCGTGGAGGCTGTATTTCCCGGCTTCTTGAACAGGGATCGCCAGGGTCAGCTTTTCGCCGGGTTTGCCCTGCGTCCACCAGAGCTGCGCGCCGCCGCTCCAGCGATTGCCAAAGCTGCCCATGCCCTGCGTCTTGGCTTTGCCCCCAGTGATTTCCAGGACCTTGATCGTCTCGCCTTCGTGGGTCCCGGGCGTAGAACGAGTTTTCGAACTCGTTGCACCGGACTGGGAAGTCCGGCGGACGTTTCCACTCTGTAGATAGGCCACCAGATCCACCACCATCTCCGGCGGCAGCGCATCGAACAGGCCCTCGGGCATCGTGCTCATCTTCGAGACCTCCCGTTTCGCGATGTCACCCTGCGGCAGGGTAAACTCGACCCCGCCCATCATGGCGATCTTCACCGCGGCGGCGTTCTCGTCTTTGATGACCCCACTCATCACACGACCATCCTTCATGGTGAAAAGATTGAGCTGGTAGGCCTTGCCGATCACCGCGTTGGGATCGAGCACGTTTTCCAGCAAATAGCCAAGATCGGCGCGATTGCTGCCGGTGATGTCAGGTCCCACGTTTTGACCTTCGCCAAACAGCTTGTGGCAGGCCCCGCAGGTGCCCATGAACAGCATCTTGCCCTTGGCGAGGTCCCCTTTGGCCAGGGCAGCGGGTGTGAGCAGAGCGCGGTATTTTTTCACTCGTTCCGCCATGTCCGCTTTCGGCGCGTTCAGATCTCCCCAGGCGGATTGGATCAGACCAGTGATCTCGGCGTCCTCGAAGGCGGACAGTTGGCGCACCAAAAAGGGCGACAAGGCAGTGGCGGGCAGCATTTTGGCCTCCACGGCTTTCAGCAACGTCTTTGCGCCTTCTCGAGTCGAGGCGAGCGTGTTGATGGCATCGGGGAGTTCGTTGGCGGAGAGTTTCGGCAGAAGTGCGCCCAGGACTTTCGGTGTTTCGGCATCCTTGAGTGAAGCCAGAGCTTGGAGCGCCTGTCGGCGCAGTTCACCGGGTGTGGCGGTATCGGCCAGCATGCCCTGGAGCACTTTTGCCGTCTCGGCATCGCCTGCCTGAATCAGCAGGGAAAGCGCGGCCTGTCGCTCGCCGAGGGCCCGTTTGGCATCGGCCAAAGTGGCGCGGAATTGCTCCAAGGTGGTCGCATCGCCAAAGAGGGCGGAAAGTTCATCCAACAGGGTCAAAAAGCGCGGGCTGGCTTCAGCACGGAGAGCCGCAGAAAGCTCGGCCCAATCCGCCGGGGGCTGCTGTCGGCCTGCCTGCCTTGCCTGCTGCACCACCTGTTCGAGAATCCGTTCCCGGTCCGCCACCTCCAGATCCGCCAAAAGTCCCTGGTTCAGACTTTTTTTGTCTTGTGCGGAGACAAATTGCCGGGTCCAAGGGACTAATTGGGAGTCCTGAGAGAGAAAAAGCTCGGTCGAAGGGACCTTTTTCTCCCTGCCAGGAATTAAAAAGTCTCGACGAGATACTTTTTTCTCGGTCTGACCGACCTTTTTCTCGGTTTGAGGAACTAATTGCTCGCTCCCAGTAGATAAAAAGTCCTGACGAGGGACTTTTTGCTCCCTCAGACCGTCTAATTTCTGCCTCCAAAGGACTTTTTTCCCGCCCTCACCTGAGGGTTTCTGGTTTGCGGCAGGTTTCACGAGGTTTCGCAGCAGCATCAGCCGGCCCTCAGGCTCGGCAGCGAGGCGACGGAAGATGAAGTCGGTGACCTTCGGGATCTTCGACCCCCGCGCGAGTTGCATCCCCACCTCCGCATCCTCCGCCACCAGGGGCTCGATGCCATACCAGATCAGCAACGGGATCATCGGATCGTCCTTGTCCTCGCCATGGGCGAGCAGGGCCGTGGCGAGG
>JAIXVB010000337.1 GCA_027483245.1 Verrucomicrobiaceae bacterium
CACTTTGCTACCAGCATTCAGTATTCCGTTTTCAGTATTCCGAACTGAAAACCGAAGACTGAAAACCGCTTGCTGCCTAGCTCTCGCCCTCTGCCACTTCAGTGCGCAGGCCGCTGAGCAGCTGCGATTTAACAACGACATCCGGCCGATCCTCTCCGACAAGTGTTTTCATTGTCATGGCCCCGATCCTAAAACACGCGAGGCCGACCTGCGATTGGACACATTCGAAGGTGCGACCGAAGCGGGCGGGATCGTGCCTGGCAAAGCAGAGAAGAGTGAAATCATCGCGCGAGTGTTAGCGACGGATGACGACCACATGCCGCCGCTGAAATCAAAGATCGGCAGCCTGAGCGCTGAGGAGATCAGCAAGCTCAAACGCTGGATTGATGAGGGCGCGGTGTATGAGAAACATTGGAGTTTCAATTCCCTCGCCCATGCGGATTTGGTGCGCTGGACTCAGGAGGCCAAGACCGCCGGAGCGCGCACGCCCATCGATCATCTGGTGAGCCAACGTCTAACTCAACGCGGGCTTAAACTGCAACCTCAGGCCGATGCCAACACCCTGATCCGCCGACTGTGTTTTGATCTGACCGGCCTGCCACCGAGCCCCGCTGAAGTCGAGGCCTTCACACGTGATCACCAAGCCAACGCGACCGCCGCCATTGAGGGGCTAACCAAACGTTTGCTCGCAACTCCTGCTTATGGCGAACGCATGGCGGTCGATTGGTTGGATGTCTCGCGGTATGCCGACAGTTATGGCTTCCAGGTGGATCGTGAACGCGAGGTCTGGATGTGGCGCGACTGGGTCATCCAAGCCTTCAATGACAACCTGCCTTTCAATGACTTCATCACCTGGCAAGTCGCGGGCGATTTGCTGCCGAATGCCACCGATGATCAAATCCTCGCCACCGCCTTCAATCGTCTGCATCAGCAGGAGAGCGAGGGCGGTTCTGTCGAAGAAGAGTATCGCATCGAGTATGTTGCAGATCGTGTGCAGACCTTTTCCACCGCCTTTCTCGGGCTGACCTTTGAGTGCTCTCGCTGCCACGATCACAAGTATGATCCGATCACCCAAAAGGAGTATTACGGGCTCGCGGCTTACCTGCAAAACATCGACGAAGCCGGACTCTATTCCTACTTCACGAACTCCCCGCCGACTCCCGCACTGATGCTGCTGGATACATCTGCCAAAGCGAAGATGGTCGCTTTGAAACAACAAGTCGCTGAGCTTGAACAAAGGCTAAACAAAAGCCCAGCCACTCTTTCTTTGGAGCAGGGCGAGATCGCTCATTACACCTTTGATGCACAGGATAAAAATCAATTGGCCGATGCCCTAAATCCCCTGCCACCTCCGGGTCCCGACGGCAAACCCCTGCCGAGCAAATCCGCCACACTGAAAGGCGAAAACAAGCTTGTCCCTGGCAAACTCGGTCAAGCCCTCCTCTTCACCGGTGATGATCCTGTTGACACCCCTGTCGGGAATTTCCACAGCTACGATCCTTTCAGTCTTTCGCTCTGGATCCAGACGCCCGACGTCAAAGAACGCGCGGTGGTTCTGCATCGTTCTCGTGCTTGGACGGATGCCGCGAGTCGGGGTTACGAGCTGCTGATCGAAGAGGGAAAAATCAAATGGTCCCTGATTCACTTCTGGCCTGGCAACGCGATCTCCATCCGCACAAAACAGACGATCCCGATCAAGGAATGGCAGCATGTCGTGGTGACCAATGACGGCAGTGGCAAGGCCTCCGGATTGAAGATCTTCATCAATGGCCAACTCGCCGCCGTGGACATCGTGCGGGATCAGTTGACCAAGGACATCACCGGCGGTGGCGGTGACAATATCAGCCTCGGCGAGCGCTTCCGAGATCGTGGTTTCAAAGGGGGCCTAATCGATGACCTGCGTGTCTTTGCCCGCGATGTTTCACAGCCCTTTGAGGCCGCGATGGAACCCCAACTCGCCGCTCTCAAAGCAGCCCGTGCCGAGCTCATGACCTTTGCCGATGCACAAAAGGAAATCATGGTCATGAAGGAGCTGCCTGAGCCGAAGAAATCGTTCGTTCTGTTTCGCGGCGAATACGACAAGCGTGGTGAAGAGGCTCCTCCCGTCACGCCCGCTTTTCTTTCACCCTTCCCTGCCAAGGCCCCGCAAAATCGACTCGGTCTCGCACAGTGGCTCACCGCACCCGATCATCCGCTCACCGCACGCGTGACGGTGAATCGTCTTTGGCAAAGTTTGTTTGGCCGGGGTCTGGTGAAGACGAGTGAAGACTTCGGCAGCCAAGGCGAGAAACCGGAGCACCCCGAGCTGCTCGACTACCTAGCCCTGCGCCTCATTCACCACGGCTGGAATCTCAAAGCACTGATCACCGAGATTGTCACCAGCGATGTCTATCTCCAGCGCAGTCTCGCCGATCCCGCGACGTTGGCAGATGATCCAGAGAACCAATGGCTCGCCCGCGGTTCGCGTTTTCGTTTGCCCGCTGAAATGATCCGCGACAACGCCCTCGCCACAGCGGGGCTGCTGAAGATGAAGGTCGGTGGTGCCCCCGTGAACCCGTATGAAATGACGGAGGCTTTCAAGCCCTTCAATGTCGGTCAAGATGTCGAAAGTGTCTTTCGCCGCAGCCTCTACACCACTTGGCGCCGCACCAGTCCACCGCCCGCCATGGTCGCCTTTGATGCGCCACGCCGCGCCGTCTGCTCCGCCAAACGCGAACGCACAGACAGCCCTTTGCAGGCGCTCATTTTGCTGAATGGCACGCAGTATGTCGAAGCTGCCCGCGTGCTCGGAGAGAAGCTACATGAAGAGACGAAAGGCGATGTCAAAGCGCTGATCGAACGAGCTTTCATGCACACGCTCAGCCGTCTGCCTGACACCAAAGAAATCCAAATCTGCACGCAGTTGCATCAGGAACAGCTCCAGCATTTTCAGGCACATCCCAAGCAAGCCGAACAGGCGCTCAAGATCGGCAATAGTCCGCGCAATCTCAAGATCCCAGTCCCCGAAGCGGCCGCGGCAATGGTCCTCGCCCAAACCCTAATGAACCACGACGCCTCGGTCGTGAAGCGTTGATGGAGTGTGAAGCCAACAACAAACGTGTGACCCTATGAACCCCTTCTCTCCGATTCAAAAATCCAACGCCCCTGAGTGCCCGTCAGCGGTTTCACCGGCCTTCAACCTCAACCGTCGTCAGTGGTTGAACCGCTTCGGCATGGGTTTGGGCGGTGTGGCGCTGGCAGAGATGCTGGCAAAAGGCCAAGCTCAGGCCGGCGAGCCTGGCATCCTTGGTGCGCCGCATGGGGCACCGAAGGCCAAGCGCATCATTTACCTCTTCATGTCCGGGGGACCCTCGCACCTCGATCTTTACGACTACAAACCGCTGCTGAATCAGCGCCATGGCGAGCAGCTGCCCGACAGCGTGCGCGGCAACCAACGACTCACCGGCATGTCGGGCAATCAAAGCTCGATCCCCATGGTGGGCTCGCCCTTTAAGTTCGCCCAACACGGTCAGGCAGGTGGCTGGTATTCTGAATTGCTTCCTCACACCGCCAGCATCGCCGATGAACTTTGCGTGGTGCGTTCGATGTTCACGGAGAGCATCAATCACGGTCCTGGGGTGACCTTTTTTCAGACGGGCTCCCAGATCGCGGGTCGCCCGAGCATGGGGGCTTGGCTGAGTTATGGACTGGGCGCGGAGAACACCAATCTCCCATCGTTCACGGTGCTCATCACCAAAGGCAAAGGTGGACAACCTCTGGGAGCGCATCTCTGGGGCAGTGGCTTTTTGCCCACCAAACACGCCGGGGTGATGTTCCGTGCCGCCAAAGATCCCGTGCTTTATCTCGGCAATCCGGAAGGCATCAGTGCGGGCAGTCGCAGGCTCATGCTGGATCGTTTGCGTGAACTTCACGAACACCAATTCGCCGGCACCCCCGATGTCGAAATCCAGGGTCGCATCGATCATTATGAAATGGCCTATCGCATGCAAAACAGCATTCCTGAGGCCACCGACATCCGCGATGAGCCCCAGCACATCCTCGACCTCTATGGCCCTGATGTGAAGACCCCTGGCACCTTCGCGGCGAACTGCCTGCAAGCGCGCCGCCTCGCCGAACGCGGCGTGCGTTTCATCCAACTTTACCATCAAGACTGGGATCATCACGGCGGGCTGCCGGGTGCCTTGCCTCGCCTTTGCAAAGAAACCGATCAGGCCTCCGCAGCTCTCATCAAGGACCTCAAACAGCGCGGGCTTCTCGATGACACCCTCGTGGTCTGGGGCGGCGAGTTTGGGCGCACCAACTACTGCCAGGGCAAGATCCAAGCGAACTTCGGTCGCGATCATCACCCGCGCTGTTTCACTGCCTGGATGGCCGGTGGTGGCATCAAACCAGGCACGGTCTATGGCGAGACCGATGAGTTTGGCTACAACATCGCCAAAGATGGCGTTCACATTCATGACTTCCACGCGACGCTGCTGCACCTGCTGGGGATCGATCACGAACGCCTGACCTACAAGTTCCAGGGGCGGCGCTACCGCCTCACCGACGTGCATGGCCATGTGGTGAAAGGCCTGCTCGCGTAAAACCTTCCGCGAAACTGCGGAATCATTGAAAATCGGCGAAACGGTTCGTTGTAGTTTCATGGCTTCATCTCTCCCCGTGACCCGCTCTTCATCCTGGAAATGGTGGATCACTGGCCTGCTGCTTTTAGCGACGACGATCAATTACATGGATCGTGTCACGCTATCGAATGCCTCGGTGCGCGTCACTCAGGAGTTCGGCCTCAATGAGCAGCAGTATGGAAATCTCGAACTCACTTTTGGTTGGGCCTTTGCCGTGGGGTCCTTGGTCTTTGGGTTTTTAGCCGACCGATGGAAAGTCTATTGGCTCTATCCCTGCGTGCTCGCCGCATGGTCGATCATGGGCATGATCTCCGGTCTGACCCAGGATTACTCCGGCCTGCTGATCTGCCGCACCCTGCTGGGCTTCTTTGAAGCCGGACACTGGCCCTGCGCCCTGAAGACCACCTTTGCCCTGCTGAGTGAAAAGGACCGCACCCTGGGCAACAGCGTCTTGCAAAGTGGTGCCTCCATCGGTGCCATCATCACACCACAAATCATGAAAGCGCTCATGACCGATGAACTCGGCTCCTGGCGTGGCGCTTTTGTCGTGGTCGGCGCGACCGGTCTGCTCTGGGTCGCAGTTTGGCTCGTTCTGCTGAGACCCCGCGATCTCGAAGTCTCGCGTGAAACCCAGGAGACAACGGCTCCGAGTCCCCTGTTATCCCTGATTCTGAGCCGTCGTTTCTGGGCTCTCGCGCTGCTGATCACCGGCACCCAGACCGTGTGGCACATGTATCGGGTCTGGCTCATGAAGTTCCTGCAATCGGGGCGCGGTTATGAAGAAAGCGCCGCGCTGGATTTCAATTCCCTCTATTACCTCTCCACCGATGCCGG
>JAIXVB010000277.1 GCA_027483245.1 Verrucomicrobiaceae bacterium
AGGCCGGCCCAGGTGTAAGTCTGGGAGTCTTCGGAATTCGAGAAGAGGAAGCTGCCGTTGTTGTAGGAGGAGTAGTCACGGCGGGTCTGGAGGAGGTTGCGCATCCCGATGCGGGCGATGCCCCAGGAGCGGAGGTCATCGACAGCAGTGAAGAGGGGCACATCCAGCGAGCGTGGGCGCGTGGTCGGGGAGAGACGGTCGATGGACGGGAAACTGTCCGGCTGGCTGGCGTCGAGGTAAGACAGGTTGATGTAAGGCTGGATGACGTGGCGGAGGCCATCGATGCCCCATTCTGGCTTGGAGTAGTCGCTCCAGGTCTTGGTGAGCTTGAACGAGACATCCAAGCCCGCATGGAGGATGGTTTTGGTCTCATCCGCAAGGTCATTGGGACTGCCGTCAATGCCGGCATAATGGGTGAAGCCAGCCCCGACGCGGGGAACGACATTCAACCAGCCGAAGAAGGTCTTCGGCAGGAGGAGTTCCTGATAGGTATGAACTCGGGCAAAACCTGCGCCTTCAATCTGAGCCGAGAGCAAGTCGATGCCACGTTGGACTTGTGGATTGCCGAGTAGAGCGGCTGAGTTCAGGCCGAGCAACCGACGGAAAGCCTGGTCTTCTGAAACCGTGAAAGGGGCCCCGCCGACGAAGCGCTGCCCAGCATTGATGAGAGCCCCCAGATCAGTTTCATCTTCATCGGACAGTTCGTCCTTCAAGATGCCTGCACTGAACGTTCCCTGGTGAAAGATGCCTGTGTTCCAGAGCTGGCGGCGCGTCCAGTCGATGGAGAGCTCCGGCAGCTTGGTGCCGACGGTGTAGAAGTCATTGGCCTGAAACCGGGCCATGAGTGTGGCGACGTAGGCAGGGTCGGTGTGGACGAGAGAGATCTGATTGTCCGGCTCGGGCGTCTCACGGAAGTCATTGAAGAAGAAGTCTTCGTAAATGTGGGCGTCGCTGAGCTTGTTGATGTCAAAGTCGAGATACCAAGTGCTTTTCTCCGGCCCGGGGAGGTAAATGCGGTGCTGGAAGTTGATGCGATAACGATCTTGACCCACGGGGCCACGAGCGACGCCGGTACGGTTGTTGTCAGGGTCCGAATCGCGCAGGTAGTAGAGCTTAAGTTTGCCGAAGTTCTGGCGATTCTCCGAGTGACGGAGGGAGAAGAAATCGGCCCCAACTCCGAGCCCACGAGCGGAGCGCAGATCGAGACGATACTTGGCCAGGGTGTGATCGCCGTGAATGACGCCGTATTGGTTGAGCAAGAAAGCGCCCCAGCGGCTCTGGTAACCGGGGGTGAACCGATAACCGACCTCGTCCTTCAAGGGCTGCGAGAGGTAGGGCAGGTAAAAGATCGGGGTGTCTCCCGCGACGACGGTGACACCGCGCATGACGACTCGGTCATCGGGATAGATGGTCAGGCTGCGAGCACGCAGGCGGAAGTTCGGGTCGGAGGAATCGTGGGTGGTGAAGAAGGTTTCATTGCCTTCGACCTTCTTGATGAGCTTCGTATCCGTCTCGAACTTTTCGGTCTCGTAGTAGAAGGTGCCCATGTCCATCGGCATGGAACTGCGCACGGCATCGCCGCTGAGTTCACCCGAGTTGGCGTTGTAGATGATGTTTTCACCCCGGTAAGTCGTGCCAGCTTTCCAGATGACCACGCCGTCTCGGGCGATGACTTCCCCCGTGGTGGCGTTGTAACTGGCCGTGCCGCAGCGGATTTCCACATCTTCATAGCTGATGCGGACATCTCCCTGGGCGGTGGCGAGCCCCGTCTCAGGGTCGTAGGTGGTGTTGAGTCCCTCAATGTTGAGGTTGCTAGTCAGTGATTCCAGCAGCGCCTGAGCGCGTAAGCCAGGAACAGCGATCAAGGCCACGAGGCCGAGAACGACACACAGTCGGGAGAAAGTCATGATGCCTGAAGGATGAAAACGCCGGGCAGCCTGGAGGATCCGGGAGCGACTGCCTGGAATGGAAGTCATTCAATAGGCTAACGCTCCGAAAGAGACAAGAAAAAGGACGGGAAAAATCCAAGGCCAGGCCTCACTCGTCATCCGCCTCGGCGCGCAGGGAACAAATCCCACGCTTGCTCGGGGTGGAAACGAACTCCAGCAGACGCGCCGCCGGGCCCGACCACTCGCGCTCACGCGCTGCAGCCACGGCCTGAGAGAGGTTTTTTCCCGACTGATACAGGAGCTGGAACATCGCTTTGATCTCGGCACGCTGCGCAGAATCAAAGCCCTGACGACGCAGACCGATGATATTGAGGCCCATGAGTCGATTGATGCGGTGCGCAGCACAGTAGTGCGGAATGTCTTTCCCAAAGCCTCCATTCCCCTGAATGACGCAGCTGTCCCCAACGCGGATGAACTGGTGAAACACGGCTCCCCCACCGATGAAGGTGCCATTTCCCACGGTGACATGCCCTGCAATTAAACAGGCGTTTGCCAAAATGTTCTTGTCTCCAAGGACGACATCATGCGCCAAATGGGCACTCGCCATGATGAAGTTGCCATCGCCCACACGGGTCATGGCGCCGGGTTTGCTGCCCCTATGAATGGTCACGTGCTCACGGATGACATTGCCTGCGCCCAAAACAACACCGCTCTCGGTCTCTGGCTTGAATCCCAAGTCCTGAGGATCTCCACCAATCACCGCCGCCCGACCGATGACGGTCCCCTGCCCGATCACCACGTGCCCCACGATCTGTGCGTGAGCCTCGATTCGGCAACCTTTGGCAATCTGGGCCGGGCCATCAATGATGACGTAAGGCCCCACTTCCACGGAGGGGTCCAACTGGGCTGACGGGTGGATGAGGGCGGTCGGGTGAATCATGGGCAGCTTCCGTATTCGAGATTTAACCAACCGGCAAGCCCGCGACAGAGAACAACGCGAACACTAAAACCTGATTGCAGCCGCGCCATGTGCCTCTAGGGTGAAGGCACGTTTTTTCGTCTCCCCTTCCATGAAAGCCACCCTCGCCGTTCTCGCCCTCGCTGGTCTTATCTTCGCCAACACTTCCTGTGACAAGCACTCCTGGGAGTCCACTCAAGGGCTGCACGAAGGCATGCACAAAGCTCATGGCGGCGAACACCACGGTGAAGCCAAGCATGACGACCATGCCAAGCCAGCCGCTCATGGTGAGGCCAAGCACGAAGAACCGAAGAAGGACGAGCACGCCAAACCAGCGGCTCACTAATCCAATCGGCCTGACAAAAGGTTCAGTCGATGACCTTCACGCCCCGACAGCAGTTATGGGGCGTGGCGATTTATATCGCCCTCTGCCTTCTGATGAAGGTTGGCGATCATTACAATTGGGGTCGCGACCCCAGGAAGGACTTTGACTCAAAGTTCAAGACCGCTCTCCAACTCAGCCGAGAGGGAAAACACCGAGAGGCTCTCGATAGCTACCAAGAGCTCAGACAAGAATCCCTTCTCCTGCTCGACACACGGGATCCTCAGCGAAGAGAGATCGAGCATCAACGAGGTCTCGCCTTGCTGGCTTGTTCCAATCCTGCTC
The DNA here is from genome assembly GCA_027483245.1 of Verrucomicrobiaceae bacterium. Taxonomy (GTDB): domain Bacteria; phylum Verrucomicrobiota; class Verrucomicrobiia; order Verrucomicrobiales; family Verrucomicrobiaceae; genus Prosthecobacter. Next base: position 3,515 of record JAIXVB010000277.1, read on the forward strand.
CGGCTGAACATGCCTTTCGGAAGGCTCTCCAGCTGGCGGAATGGGAAAAAAATCCGCAGATCCAAGACACCTTCCCCATCCGCTGGGGACTCATTCAGGCGCTGGCAGCGCAAAGAAATCGGTCCGACACGGTCACTGAATGCAAAGTGCTCTTGGAACTCCAAGAGCACTGGCTAGGCCCGCTGCATGCTGAAACTCGGCGCACGCGTGACGAGCTTCAGAAATGGCAGGCTGAATAAAGAACTAACGTTAGGTCACTTCACGGCACCTGCGACTGGCGTGCCATCCTCACCGAGGCGACCCGTGGTCCAAAGCAGGGCACGGGTGATCAGGCTGAGGTAACGTGCATCGGCAACGGTGTCGTTGTTATGACCGATGGTGGTGCTGAACACGCGTGTCTTTTTGTCGCCATATTCATTGGTCCATGCGACCACGGCATTGGCTTCGGTTCCCTTCACTTCAGGGTCTGCTTTTTCACCCTTCTTCACACGTGGCATCTGGATTTGTTTGCCCGAAGCCAGTGGCTTGCCGGTGAGGATCTGGATGTTGTTGTAGAGTTCTTCGTTGAGGGTGGTCCAATTTTCCAGCCCCTTGGTGATGGGGTGCCCTGCGTCTGTGAACGTGATGTCGATCGGCGACTGAGGACCATGCCCGGTGGATTGCAGACCGAGGAACTCAAACCACCCTGCGTTGTCAGCCCCCACCTTGACCGCTTCGCGATAATTGCCCCAGCGATAACTGTGCATGGCGCAGTGCAGATTCACCGCTGGCACGCCCGATTTGTGCGCTGCCAAAATATTGCCAACATACGTGGGGTCCGTGATGTCAGCGGAGCATTCATCATGGATGATGACATCGAAGTCCTTGGCCCAATCCTTGGCTTTGTAGATCTCAAAGGTAGCCTTGGTGGTCTTGTCAGGATTAAAGGCCACATCGACCACGGCATTGAGACGAGATTCAATCCCCTCTTTCAAAATCGCCTGCTGCTTTTCATAATCATGGCAACAGCCTCCGGCCACGATCAACACACGCAGCGGCTTAGTCACGGCATCGGCAGCCTGGGCGATGTAAAGTCCCGCCGCGACAGCGACGAGGAGGAGAGGAGCAATGAGTTTCTTCATGGAGAGGTTGGTTTAGCGAGATTGAAACGTCGCGTCGAGATGAATGTTACTTCGCGTCTCAACGAGCCCTCTTTGTAAGCCGCCCTCGCTCACCTGACACAATTCCACACTCAGGCCCCACGTTTGAGTTTGCCACTGGCCGTTAAGGGCAACTCGGTGACACTGCTGAAGAGCAATGGAATTTTGTATCCCGCAAGATGAGCACGCGCGTGATTGCGCAGCTCGAGATTGGTGGGGGGCCCTTCAGCAGAGGGGATGTAACGAGCGATGGGCACCTCTCCGTAAAGCGGATGCAATTTCGCTTCGACCAGCGCCCGCTGGATCTTCGGGTGCATCTCTAAAACACGTTCGACTTCTTCGGGGAAGACCTTCATCCCACCGACATTGATGAGCGTTTTTTTACGTCCACAGAGATGAATGTGTCCGTGAGGATCCCGGAAACCGAGGTCCCCTGAAGCAAACCAACCTTCCGCATCCACCACAGTCGCACGCGGCAGCCAGGGATCGAGATAGGCATCAAACATACCCGGCCCACGAAGCAGAACCTCGCCCGGTTCACCCGCCGCAGGCTCAACACCGTGATCATCCGCGAGTCGGCATTGATAATCTGGCAGCGTCTGGCCGATGGCTTCCGGCGCTACGCGGGCCCCTGTGAGATTCATCAGTGGCAGGCCGAGTTCGATGATGCCAAGCCCTTGGATCAGATCGAGACCAAATCTTGCGTGGAACTTTTCAGCAGTGGGAGCATCCAGAGCTGCCGCCGTGGCCACAGCCAGACGCAGCGTGGTCCATTCAGCCAGCGCCGGTGCCTCGACAAGCTGCCGATAATGCACCGGACTGCCATACATCACCGTCGCTTTTTGCTCCGCTCCCACACGCAA
>JAIXVB010000333.1 GCA_027483245.1 Verrucomicrobiaceae bacterium
CCACGTCCCCATCCCAACATGAAAGCCCTCGTCTTCCACTCACCTGGCCAAGTCTCCGTCGATAACGTGCCGGATCCCACGATCCTGCATGCCGAGGACATTGTTCTGCGCATCACAGCCACCGCCATTTGCGGCTCTGATCTTCACATCTACAATGGCTTCCTCCCACAAAAGGAGAACATGGTACTCGGCCATGAATTCATGGGTGTGGTGGAGGCTGTGGGCAGCGGTGTCACAGCATTGCAAACAGGTGACCGTGTGGTGGTGCCTTTTCCCATCGCCTGCGGCACCTGCTTCTTCTGTCACCATGATCTGCCAGGACACTGCGAAAACTCCAATCCCGAAAAATACGGACCTGAAGGTGGCATGTTAGAACAGAAAGGCGGCGGACTGTTTGGTTACACGGATCTCTACGGCGGCTACGATGGAGGTCAGGCGGAATACGTTCGTGTGCCGTATGCGAACTATGGCCCACGCAAAGTCACCAGTGATCTCGGCGATGAAGAGTTGCTCTTTCTCACCGACATCTTCCCAACAGGTTACACTGCGATTGATTGGGCGCAATTGCAGGGCGGAGAGACGGTTGCCGTGTTTGGCTGCGGACCCGTCGGCCTCATGGCCATGAAGTGCGCGTGGCTGAAAGGCGCAGGACGCGTCATCGGCATCGACACTCAAAATTACCGGCTGGAAACAGCACGCCGAACCGCCAATGCCGAGACCTTTAATCCGAATGAATGCGACGTGGTGCAAGCCATCCGTGACCTCACTCATGGGCGAGGGGCAGACGTGTGTGTGGACGCTGTGGGTCTGGAGGCAGACCGCACGATGCTCGACAAACTCAGCAATGTCTTCCACATGCAAGCTGGCAGCATCAAGGCACTCATGACAGCCATCAGCGCAGTGCGTCGCGGGGGTGTGGTCAGTGTCATCGGCGTCTATGGCATGCCTTATGACAATTTCCCGCTCGGCCAGATTTTTGACAAAGGTGTCACCATGAAGTTCGGCCAAGCGCCCGCGCAAAAATACATCGATGAACTGCTCACCTGGGTGGAGGAGCGGAAGATCAAGCTCGACGACATCATCACTCACCGCCTACCCCTCAGCGACGCAGCGCATGGCTATGAAATCTTTAACAACAAGAAAGACGACTGCGTGAAAGTCGTGCTCAAACCCTGACCAAGTGACCGCCATGCATGATACGCCCACACCTGACGAACAACGCAGTCACCTCCACACCCTGCTCCAGCAATTCAGCACCGCCATGCTCGTCACTCATGGAACCGAGGAATGCCTGCGCGCTCGACCAATGGCCATAGCACGGGTCGATGCCGACTGCGGCGTCTGGTTCATCACCAGCATGGACTCGGCAAAGACTCACGAGATCGACGCTGACACACGCGTACTCATTCTTTGTCAAAATGATCACAGTGCTTATCTGGCATTGTGCGGACGTGCCGAACTGAAGACTGACCGTGCCATGATTAGCGAGTTATGGCAGGAACCCTTCCGTGTTTGGTTCCCCGGTGGCACGGATGACCCAACGATCGAACTGATCCACGTACACCCGACTCAAGGTGAATTTTGGGACAATCAGGGCGTCGCGAAGATCCAGTTCATGTTCGAAACGGCAAAGGCTTATGTGACAGGCACCACACCTGTCACCAAGGAAGGTGAACAACACGGATTCGTGCGGTTGTAGTCGCATGAACCTTACTTCGAGTCATCCTTTTTGGTCAGTGCGGAACGGCCTGCCAGCGAACTATCCTTCGCTGCAACGCCATGTTTCCTGCGATGTCGTCGTCATCGGCGGCGGCATCACGGGCGCGCTTGTAGCGCTGCATTTGACTGAGGCAGGCGTGAAGACCTTAGTCATTGACAAACGCGACATCGGCACGGGTAGCACCAGTGCCAGCACGGCCATGCTACAATACGAGATCGACGTGCCGCTGCGTGAGTTGATCCAAAAGGTCGGTCACCAGGATGCGACACGAAGTTATCAGCTCTGCCTCGAAGCGATTGGAAAAGTGGGCTATCTGGCCAAACGCCTCAAGATCGAATGCGGCTTTGAGCACAAGCCCAGTTTGTTTTTGGCTCGTTATCAGCAAGAGGTTCCTCAATTCCGTGAGGAATATGACCTCAGAGTGAAAATGGGCCTCGAACTGGAGTTCCTGGATGAGGCCGATGTCCGCGCACGTTTTCCCTTCACTCGGCCTGCGGCGTTGTATTCCAACGATGGCGGTCAGGTCGATCCTCACCGCCTCACTCACGGTCTGCTGAATGCGGGGATGCGTGCAGGATTGGAAGTCTGCGATCGCACGGAGATGACGCAACTGGAGCACACGCCGCTTGGGGTTCGCGTGACGACGAAGCAGGGGCACACGATCACCGCGCGGCGTGTGGTCATCGCGGCAGGCTTTGAGTCAAAGCAACTTTTGCAGGCGGAAGCAGGAACCTTAAAAAGCACCTACGCGCTCATCAGCGAGCCCCAATCTGCGGTGCCAGGCTGGAATCAAGAGTGTCTCATTTGGGACAGCGGCATGCCGTATCTCTACCTGCGCACGACTCCTGAGGGACGCATCATCGTCGGAGGTGAAGACGAGGATTTTGTGAATGCGAAACGACGAGATTCTTTGATCTCCACGAAGAGCCGAACCTTGGTGAAAAAATTCAACAAGCTCTTCCCAGATGTGAAACTTGAGGTGGCCTACACCTGGGCGGGTACCTTTGGCGAGACGAAAGATGGGCTGCCATACATCGGCATTCATCCGCGCTATCCTCATGCCTACTTCGCGCTCGGTTACGGTGGCAATGGCATCACCTTCAGTGTCATCGCCGCAGAGATCATCCGTGATCAATTCATGGGGCAGCCAAACCCTGATGCGCGCATCTTCCGTTTTGGCCGCTGAGTGTTTCGGGTGAAGAAAGAGTATGGCTCCGATTCGGGTTAGACCCCATCGCATTCACTCGGCCAAACCGCTTAGCATCGCGCCCTTATGAAAACACTGTTCACGTCAGAAGCGATCTCCAAAGGCGGCCGATCAGGAACGCTGCAATCTCCAGATGGACTCCTGGACATCACTTTGGGAAATCCACTGGAGACTGGCATCGAGAAACGCGGTCCCAATCCTGAACTGCTGTTCGCAGGGGCCTACTCCGCCTGCTACCACGGCGCTTTGGTCAATGCAGCCAAGAAGCTGGGCACGCCACTCGATGATTCCACCGTGCGTACTCTGGTCAGCTTGGTTGAGGATGACGACGATGCTTACGCTCTTGCGGTTGAGCTTCATGCCGTGCTTCCTGGCGTTGATCGAGATCAGGCACTGCGCATCATGGAGGCAGCTCACGTCACCTGCCCTTACTCCAAAGCATTGCGAGGCGAGGTTTCCTTCAAGCTCGTTGTGGACTGACGCAACTTTTCACGCACCCAAACCTCAAGGCATTCACGAGCGATTCGTGCCTGCTTATCGAGATCGAGCTGCAAGGAACCGATTCCCTTCATCATGGGTGTAACACCCCATGGTTTCTCAGCGTGCGGCCCGACAGGATGAGGACCACTTATGAAACCTTCAATCGACACAAAGGACATCCACTGGAAGACCGACGACATCAATGAATGGGTCATGGAAGAGGCAGAACCTCCGGCTCAACCTGAATTGGAGCCCGAAGTCCCCGCAGAGACCGTCTGGACCGAGCCTCCCGTCACCATCGAACAAAAGAACACGATGAAGATTGAGGAAACCATCTCCGAACAACTCGTCAATGCAGGCAACGAAATCGCAGGGCTCGAACAGCGAGTAAGCGCCGACAGCCCTCCGACTGCGAGCACCGAAGAATAGCAAACACAAGCGGGCTATCCTCCTTCTCTCAGCCATCGGGTTTCACCCCATTGACGCCAAGCCTGCGTTTGCCGCAAAGAAGTTTGGCGAAATCTATTCTTTGAACCCTTCTCATCCAATTTTCATGCCCCTCAAGCCCGAAGCTCATCCAGACAGCGTTAACGGTCGCCTCGCAGATTACCTTGCCTCAGAGAAAGAGTCGATCCTCGCCGAATGGCTCAAGCGAGTGCGCGGCGACCCAGAGATCATTGCCACGGAGAATCTGAATACCATCGCCCTGAAGGATCACCTCCCTGAGATCTTTGACGACCTGATTGAAACGCTACGCAGCTACGGCTGCGAGGTGGTGGCTGGGCAGGCTGTCAAAGATGCAGAAAAGCATGGAGCCACTCGCCTGGAACAAGGCTACGAACTCCCCGAGATGCTGCGGGAACTCAAGCTTCTGCGGGCCGTGCTCATCTACCACCTGCGCACTTTTGAAGATCTCAATCCTGACGATGGCATGACGGCTCGTCTGTTCACTTCGACCACGTTGCATGCTTTTCTCGATGAGATGGCGATCGATGCCACCGAGGAATACCAAGAATCCCAACAAAGCCTGAAAAACCGGCTCTCATCCGAACCAAACCAATGCTAAAGAAGGAGATGCAAACCAAGAAAACTCGCGCGCAGTTGAGCACACTGGCGGCACACATGGGCGAGCGGCGAGATGCCACCTTGCAGAGCTGGCGCAAGGCCACAGAGACCGCTGTAGAACTGACCATCGCCTCTTCACTGACTCGTGTGCAGTTCAACGATCACATCCCCGGCGTGCTGGATGCCTTTGCTCTTCGATTGCGCGCTTGGCCTAACGAAGAAAGCGCCAGCGCGCAGCAGAAAGAAAGGGATCAGGTTACCGAACACGGACTGCAACGTTGGCAGCAGGGCTATCAGTTACGTGAATTGACACGAGAGTGGGGCCACCTGCAAATGGCGGTGATGGAGGAGCTGGAGACCTATGCTCTGGAAAATCCGCAGCTCGAGCCTGAGGTCATGCCAACGGCACGACGGGCGTGGGCGCGACTTTGCTGGGGCGGCATCAGCGACAGCGCGACGCAATACTGGCGCCTTCATCAGGCAGAGGCCAATGGCCATGTACGCGAGCTTGAGCAAGCATTGACCACGCTGAACGATCTCGATCAAGCGCGGGCCTTGGCTTGGCGTGAGGCTGCCCATGATTTAAAGGGCAGCATGAGCGTGGTCGCCGTTGCGAGTTCCGTGCTGGATGGCAGAAAAGTGACCGAATCCCAGCGGCAGGAATTTTCCAATTTGTTGCAGAGAGGCGTGTCTTCTCTGCATGACATGTTGAATGATCTCATGAGCCTAGCGAGGCTCGATGCTGGGATGGAGCGGCGTAAGGTCTCCACCTTTGATGCAGGCGTTCTACTCACCGATTTTTGCGAAACCTCACAGGCACGAGCTGAAGCACGCGGCTTGTATTTGAAGATGTCTGGGCCGGATTCTCTGCAGGTGCACGGTGACCGAGGCAAGATTCAGCGTATCCTACAGAACCTGCTGCTCAATGCTCTAAAATACACCCAGAGCGGCGGTGTCACGGTCATCTGGGGACCGGGAAAAAGTCAGGACACTCAGGAATGGATGTTCTGCGTGCAGGATACCGGTCCAGGATTGGATGCAGATTCTAACGCACCTCTGGCACGCCAGCTCTATGAAGCCACACAGACGGCCCACGCTGCGGAGGACCTTCATGGCCAGGACAGTTCAGAGGGCGATCTGCCGATTGCTCCAACGGTGCC
>JAIXVB010000370.1 GCA_027483245.1 Verrucomicrobiaceae bacterium
AAGACTGCCTCAGGCCCACTCTCTGCCGCGCCGATGTCGGCGATGAAGCTGTTGTCGCCATTGCCATCCCGAGGGCGAGAAAAGCCGCGCTGGTCGGTGGTGGGGATCGTGCCCGCAGCGTGGTCGGTGGCTGGACTGGTGGGTAGTGGCAGGCAGGTCTGTGTCCGCCCGCCGTTGTTTGCCAGAGCACCCAGCAAAGGATTCAGCGGCGTAGTGAACGAGCCCACGTAGTCGCCATTGGCATTCGGCAGGCCTGCGGGGAAGACCGTGGTGACACCCTCATTGCTTCCGATCACGTTGGCTCCCGTGCGGGTCATGATGCCCGGCGCATTGGCGATGTCAGCAGACTCACCCGTGCTGGTATTCCCCGCCACGATGGAGTTATGCAGGCTGAGGGTGGAGTCGTTATGTAGGTAAACGCCGCCGGCACCACCATCCGGGACGTTGTTCCCCGTGATCGTGCAATGCACCAGCGCCGTGCTGCCGTCCAGGATCGCCAGACCACCTCCGATAACGCTGCCGGTGTTCCCCTGGATCGTGCATTGACTGAAAGTGGCGCTACCGCCGAAGATGGCGATCGCGCCGCCATTCCCACCCGCTGTGTTGCTGGAAAAGGTGGAGTCAGAGACCTCCATGCTACCGCCCGTCATATTAACGGCACCGCCTGAGTTGCCACTCTTCAGCCCGGTGAACGAGCAGCGGCTGAGGCTCAAACGGCCTGCATTTTGAAGGGCACCTCCTGCTGCCGAAACGGTGCCCGCTCCGCCTCTGAAGCGGAGATTTCGCAGATTGGCGCTGACTCCAGTAGGAACCTCGACCAGCCGGTGATTCCCCGTGCCCAGGGCGATGCGGAGCCCCGCAGGCAGGCTGGCGGCATCCACGGTCACATCCTTTGTGAGCACGAGTTCACCCAGCACGCCATCCAGGGTCAGACTTAGACCGTCCAGCCCTGGAGCAAAGGTGATGATGGCACCCGCCGGCGCATCCCGCAGCGCCTCGCGCAAAGAGACATCATTTTCACCCGCAGGAGTCTCCAGCTCATCCGTCGCCACATCCACCTGGACAAATTTCGACTCCACCGCGCCGATGTCTGCCAGCGCACCGCCGATGCCATCCGCATCCACCACACGCGGCAGCCCACGCTGATCCGTGGAGAAGGCAGGCGTCGGTGCCGCATCCAGAGCTGCGCTGCCGAGCTGAGGCGGACAGGTCGGCGTGGGGCCACCATAGTATCCCAGAGAGACCAAACGTGCGTCGAGCGGCACTCCCGAGGTGCCCGTGAGATCAGAGCTCAGCCAGGTGATGCCACTGTCCGTGGCATTGCCGATCAGATTCGTGCCCTGGCTTGTGCCTGTGCCCTGGGCCAGCCTGACATCAGGCCCGAGGCTCGCTGTATTCTCTGCGATGATATTGGAAGTCAGCGTGATCGAGGCCGTGCTGCCTGTAACCGCAGACTGGCTGACTCCGCCGCCCTGCTGCAGCGAGGTATTTTTCACGATGGTGCAATGCGTCAGCGTCATGTTCGCCGTGCCAGTTGCCAGGTTCGCATAGTTCAGCACGCCGCCTCCTCCATCGAAAGCGCTGGCAGTGTTTCCCGTGATTGTGCATTGCCTGAGCGTCATGTTGGCGGTCCCGGTGTTGCCAGAATTGTAAACAGCCCCGCCGCCGCCGACTGGGGCACTGTTGCCGGTGAAGGTGCAGGCTTCGACCAGCGCCTCGGCGGTGATGCCGTTCAGGCAAACATTCATCAATGCACCGCCAAAGCCCGTTGTGGTCGCATTGCCGGAGAAAAGGCAGCGCTGCAGGGTGAGAGAGGTGTTTTGGGTCGAGTAGCCGCTGGCCACACCGGCTCCGAGCGAGGCTTGGTTGTTCCGGAAAATGCAATCCAGGGCCGTGAAGGAGCCCGCATTCAGCACCGCGCCGCCGCGCAGGGTGTTCGCCGCGCCCACGCCGCCGCCGCCAGCGAGGGTGAGATTTTTAAAGACCACCGTCCTAGTGAGCGGGATGTAAAACAGACGGTTTGTGCTCGTGCCCTGGAGCGCCGCACCCGCCAGCGCCGCGCCGTCGATGGTGAGGTCTTTATCCAAGATGATCTCGCTCGTCGGCATCTGCACCGTCTGCCCAGCCAAAGCGGAGTCAAAAACGATGTAGGAGCCCGAAGAAGCCGCTGTGATGGTCTCCACCAGTGATCCCGCCCCCGAATTCTCCACCGAGGTGACGGTGAAAATGCCTGCCACGGCTTGAGAGACCGTGTTGGAAACCGCAGGCTTGAAATTCCCCGCGCCGAGGTAACTCGCCGTGATGCTGTGTGTGCCCGTCGAGAGCTCGCTCGTGCTGAAAGTCACCACCCCGCTGCCATTCAGCGTGCCTGAGCCAATCGTCGTGCCACCGTCTTTGAACTCCACCGTCCCGCCCGGTGTGGCCTCGCCCACCGGACCTGCCACCGTGGCCGTGAAGGTCACCAAGGTTGCCGGCTCAGCAGGATTCGCGCTGGAGGTCAGTGTGATGCTGGGGTCAAACATCACCTTCCGCAGCGCCAACGCATAAACGTGGAAGCTGCGGTTGAATTCATTGTTCACATCCACCCGAATGACCTGATCCCCGGCACCTGCGGTGAAGGCATAGTCCGCTCTCAGGCCGAAGTTTTCCCCATGCAGGTTCTGGTCGATTGCCAGCTCATCCGTGCCGGAGACAAACTTGATCAAACGCGGATCACCCACCCCATCCCAGCCGACGCTCAGCAGAGACACCACATACTTCACCCCCGACTGCAAAGTGGCCGCCTTCACCGTCAGGTTGGTGGAAGGCACCCCACCATAAAAGAAACTGCTGCCCAAGATCGCACTGCTGCTGCCGCCCAGATTCGTCAGGTTATTGGGATCAAACGGGATGACAAACTGGGCACCCGTCAGCTCCAACTGGCCCGCCACACTCACCGGCGGAGCTTCAAAACCCGGCACAGAGACGCCATTCACCGTCGCCGAAGTCGCCGATCCGAAATGATAAGCCCACTGCGTCTCTCCATTCACGATTCCCGTGGAGGCATCTCCCGTCCACGGCTGCACCGTCCAGGTGCCGGCCTGTGCGGTCACCGCCCAGATCAAAGCCAGCCATGCAATCGAGAGAAAAAAGCTCTTCATAATCATCCTAAGCGGGGGAAACGCCTGTTCCTCAGAATGACAGCTCCCCTCCCGGGAGTCGAGCAACAATTGATCCACCTCACGCCTCTTAATCTCCATCATGACCAACGTCACCAAGTTCAACCAGCCCCACGAATCGCCCATGATCGCTCGTGAAGACCTACACCAACGCAACGCCGCACGTTCACCAATCAGGAATGAAAAAGAGCCCGTGACGCCGACCCGGGTGGCCCCTTGTAAATTTCTGCAATGGCCTGCCAAAACATTTTTGGGCACCTGTAACTTTCTGCAATGGCCCGCCAAAACATTTTTGGACCCTTGCAACTTTCTGCAATGCCCCGCCAAAACATTTTTGGGCACCTGCAACTTTCTGCAATGGCCTGCCAAAACATTTTTGGGCACCTGCAACTT
>JAIXVB010000373.1 GCA_027483245.1 Verrucomicrobiaceae bacterium
CGCCACGCTCGCTGTTGATAAGGGCGATGTCGTCAAAGCAGGCCAAGTCCTCGCGACTCTTGAGGTCCCTGAACTCCAGGCTGACATCGCCCAATCAAAGGCCGAGGTCACCGCGGCGAGCATCGAAGTGAAGCGCCTCCATGAAGCTCGCGCGAAGTCGCCCGACCTCGTTTTGCCCCAAGCCGTCGATGATGCGGAGGCCAAACTCGCCATCGCCAATGCAGGACTGGAACGCAGCGAGACGCAGATCCAGTTCGCGACCCTCAAAGCGCCCTTTGACGGCATCATCACCGCACGCCACGCCGACCCGGGTTCTCTCGCCACGGCCAACACAACCAAGCTGCTCGAAGTGACCGATCTCAGCACCCTGCGCCTGCAAATCCCGGTTACGGAACTCGAAACCGGCTTCGTCACAGTTGGCAAACCCGTGAAGGCTCAGATCGACGCCGCCGGAGCCACGCCCATCGAAGCCAGCATCAGCCGGATCGCTTACGCGCTCGATCCCGTCACGCGCACGATGCTTGCCGAAGCAGACCTCAAAAACGACGACCTCAAACTCCGCCCTGGCATGTATGCCATGACGAAAATCGCTGTCGAAAAGCACGAAGGAGCCACGCTGATCCCTGTCAGTGCTCTGGTCATGGAAAAGACGAATGCCTTTGTTTTCAAACACAGCGATGACAAAGCCCTGAAGACGGCGGTGAAGATCGGCTTCAATGACGGCACGAATGTCGAAGTGCCTGAGCTGAAGGCTGAGGATGTGCTCCTGGTGCCGGGAACCGTCGCATTGACCGACAAGCAGGCCGTGACTGTCAAATGACGAATGAGTAAGTCCGAATGACGAAATAAGCCCGAATCTTGAAATCCTAATCCCAGACTAGCCGCACCATGATCTTCGTCATTCGAGCTTCGTCATTCCTTCGTCATTCGGCTGTGTCTATAAGCTTCGTCCTGTCTGCGACCTTCGTCGCCGCAGCGCCCATGCATGTGGACTTGCCCACCGTCATGAAGCTCGCAGGGGCCAACAACGACGAGATTCAGCTCGCTCGGGTGAGGCACACGGAGTCCATCGCGGAGTCGAAGCAGGCTTGGCAGCGTTTTTGGCCGAGCCTGAGTCTCGGTGTGGGTTACCGGCGGCATGATGGCAACATCCAGGATGTTGCGGGCGCGGTCTTTGATGCTAGCAAACAGCAATACACGGTCGGCACCCAGCTCATGATCGATTGGTCGCCGGGTGACCTCTATTACTCGGCGCTCGCGGCCAAACAAAAAGCGCTGGCTGCAGAGCAGTTGGCTGAGAAGTCCCGGCGCGACATCGTGACGCAAGCCACCGGACGTTACTTTGACCTGCTCGCCACAGAAGCCAGCGTGGCCATCCTGGAAGACGACCTGCGTTTGACCCAGGATTATGAGGGGCAGCTGGGAGGTGCTGTCAGTGCGGGCACGGCCTTTCGCGCGGACTTGCTGCGAGTGAAAACGCAAGTCTCACGCGCGAAGCTCACGATCCGGCAGCATCAGGAGAAGCGTGACCTGGCCGCCGCTGCGCTGGCTGAAACGCTGCGCCTGCCGCCTCAGACCGAACTCCGCCCCGCGAAGGCTGATCTCGTGCCAGTGAGACTCCTGGGGAAAACCGGGGTGGCCTCCCTGATCTCTCAGGCCACACAACTTCGGCCGGAAATCAAAGCCGCCGGTGCCGTGACCCAGGCAGCGGCCTTGGAGCGAGATCGCGCCCGCTTCGTCCCCATCGTGCCGAACATCCAGGCGGGTTACACCGCCGGGGGACTGGGCGGAGGTTTTGGCAACAACACGGGCAACTTCGACGATGCCCAAGACTTTTACATCGGTCTCGGCTGGAAGATCGGCCCGGGCGGGCTCTTTGATCGGCAGCGCCAAAACATCGCCAACGCCCGTGAGGAAGCCACGAACCTGCAAACCGATCAGATCAAAGCGGCGGTGGGACGTGAAGTGGTCGAAGCGGCCACCAAAGCGCAAAGCGCGCTCGATCAGATTACCCTCAATGATGAAGCCGTCAGCGCTGCCGAAGAAATGGCCAAGCTGGCCAAAGAGCGGCAGGCCAGCCAACTCGGCGTGGTGCTGGAATACTTGCTGGCCCGAGAAGAACTGACCCGGGCGCGGCAGAGCCGTGTGCAGGCTGTCACGGATTTCAACAAAGCCCAGCACGAGCTGAAACGTGCGGTGGGGAAGTAGAGCCAGGGGTCGTCTGGATGGACTCGAGAGTTCCTCACTCTCCCAAGAAAGCAAAACGGCCTGAGTTCGCGAAGAACTCAGGCCGTGGAAGGTGAGTCGGGAAAACCCGAAGGGACCTTATTTGACGTGACCGGAGACGAGTTTCGTCATCTCGAACATCGTGACTTGGCTCTTGCCATTGAAGACGGCTTTGAGGGCAGCGTCAGCGTTGATGTTGGTCTTTTTAGTGGCGTCTTGAAGGCCATTCTTCTTGATGTAGTCCCAGAGCTTTTTGGTCAGCTCGCCGCGGGGCAGGGGAGTGGAGCCGACGACGGCTGCCAGAGCCTCATCGGGCTGCACAGGCTTCATGAGGGCTGCGTTGGGTTTCTTTTCTGCTTTTGGTGTTTCGGTTTTGGCCATAAACGGATTTTGAGCGAAGGCAGGCGCAGGGTCAATACTGGATCACATCTGTTTTTGGGATTCCTTCGTGGGGCCTCAGGGGCACATTTGGGCGATTTCCTGGGCGCTGAGGGCGCGTTTGTGCAGGGTGAATTCGTCCAAAGCACCGCTGAAATGGCGGATCGGGACGGCTTGGCGGGTGTCATTCCAGTTGCCCAGTTCCGCGACGCTGAGCCGTAGGGGAAAGGGCTCTGGCATGGCCACGATGGCGATGACCTGACCGTTCAGGTAGTGAGTGACGGCCTTGCGCTCGGGGTCAAAGACGGTGGCGAGGTGCATCCACTGGCCAAAGAGCTCGGGTTTGAAAAGAGGCGGGCTGTCGTAGTCGCGATTGCGCTTTTCCTGTCGTCCGGCGATGCCGAGGCGGAGTTTCCCCTCGCGGGTGATCTGCCAGTGTACCGCGCCGTCCTGGAATCCTTCGACCATGAAGAGGGAGTTGAAGTTTCGATCGAGGCTGTTGATGCGGATGCTGGCGGTCAAAGTCAGGGCGGCGACTTCCCCGGGGATGCTGAGGCGGACGCGGTCGCTGATGTTGCGGAACTCGAGCGCGCGTTTTCCCGGCCAGCGACCCTGGGTCCAGGAGCAGCCGACGATGCTGGCGGCGGGGATCTCGGCGGCGTGTTTGGCGTGGTTGCGTAGGGTGCGGGTGTCGCTGCGATCTTGGAAATCCAGTCTGAGCAGCAGGGCCGGGTCATCATTCTGGCCAGCGCTGCGGGTGAGCCAGTCTTCGAATTGCAGGCGCTGGGTCTCCTCCGTGCGGGTGCTCAGATCACTGAGTGAGGCAAAGGCGGCGGCATCGGCGGGCATGGATTGGCTGACATCTTCGAGCGCGCGGGCTTGGCCTTCTTTGAGAGAAAGCATGGCGGTATCGGCTGAGTGCAGTTCGATCTCGCCTTTGAAGACATGCACCTGCGGCTGAGGGCTGCTGAGATCGAGGCCGAAATCCGTGCCGAGATCGACAATGGTGCCCTGGGGGGTGTGGATGCGGAAGCCCTTGGCCTGAGGCGGGACGTGGGCGCTGAGTTTGCCACGATCACAGCGCGCTTCTTTGGAAGAAATGAGCTGGAGATCGGCAGGCCCCTGAAGGGTCACGCGGGCTCCATTGTAAAACTCGATCTCTGCCAGCCCGGACTCGAGCTGCAGCCAACCGGGGCTCAAGGGCGTGCCGGTCGCATGCGCTTGGGAGCGCCATTGCAGGCCGACTCCACGGGCCAGCACGGCCACGGCTGCGGAGGTGTCTTCTTCGTCTGAAGGGTCGCCGATGAAGCTGTTCAGGACCCACGTGGTGGTGAGGGTGATGCAGGCAGCCAGGGCGGCGACACTCGTCAGGGTGCTGAAGCTGAAACGACGCGGCCGGGGCAGGGGGGCTGCGGGTGCGTCCTCGGTGGGCAGCAGTGACAAGAGGGGTGTCGAGGCCTCGGCATTGGGCTGCGGCTGGCGCAGCATGGCGTCCAGATTCAAGTGGGACAAAAGGCGATCCGCCAGGGCGCGGTCTTGCAAGAGCAGGTCGTGCAGGGCTGCGGCCTCGTCGGCGGTTAGGCAATCTTCTAGGTAATGCTGGATGA
The DNA here is from genome assembly GCA_027483245.1 of Verrucomicrobiaceae bacterium. Classification (GTDB taxonomy): domain Bacteria; phylum Verrucomicrobiota; class Verrucomicrobiia; order Verrucomicrobiales; family Verrucomicrobiaceae; genus Prosthecobacter. The sequence continues at coordinate 4,212 of JAIXVB010000373.1, forward strand.
GGACATCGGGATCATGCATGGGCGTGTTCTCCGGTTGAGTGGGGGCGCTGCAGGCACTCGCGCAGTTTATCACGAACACGGGAAAGGGCGCGGCACACGGTGTCGGCTTTCATCTCGAGTTGGTTGGCGATCACAGGCGTGGAGATGTCTCGGTAATAATAGAGCTGAATGAGGTCCCGGCTCTTTTCGGGCAGCTTGGCGAGGCAGGTGCGCAGGCGCTGGATCTCCTCTTCATAGCGCGGTGGCGTGTCGTGCTCCTCTGCGAGCAGGCGGATGTGATCGGCGAGCTTTTGCACCACTTCGGGGCGCTCTCGAGTGCGATCCCGCCACAGCCTCAGCGCCACATGGCGAGTCATGGTGGCGAGCAGGGGGCGCAGGTCTTTTTCCAGATCCCAGCGATCCTCCTTGCCCATGAATTCCAAAAACACCTGCTGGGAGATGTCCTCCACCAGCCCTGGCCACGGCGCGTATTTCAGAGCGATGCCCTTCACGAAATCGTGATGGGTGAGGAAGAGCTGAGCCGCGCGAGTGTCCTGAGTGTTCATCGGTCAGCACTATCTCACAGCTCCGGCCCAGACCGGACAGAAAATCTGTACTTCTCGCCCAGACTTGCCTCGGGGGAGGATGGATGTCAGAAAGAGTTTCTTCCTCCCGCTCGATCTCTAACCCCTTTTCCAATACCATGAAACGCTGGCGCATCGCAGGCATCAATTTTGATCACTTCCACATGGGTGACCTCCTCCGCTACACGGCGGAGCATCCGCAGGCCGAGATCGTGGGCATCTGCGATGAGCAGCCGGAGCGCATGATCAGCGCGGCGAAAAACTTTGGTCTTCGGCCCGATCAAGTCTTCACCGATGAGCGCGCTTGTCTGGAGGCGACTCAACCCGACATCGTCATCCTCTGCCCAGCTGCCTCGAAGCATGGCGAATGGGTCCAGCGTATCGCTCCCTACGGCGTTCATGTGCTCATGGAGAAACCTTTTGCCGCGACTGTGGCCGAGGCGGATGCGATGATCGAGGCCATGAAACCCACGGGCAAAGTCCTGGCCATCAACTGGCCGCTCGTCTGGGATGCCGGCCAGCAGACCGCGCACCGGCTGATCACGGAAGGGGTGATCGGTGAGGCCCGTGAGTTTCAGCACATGGGGGGCAATCGTGGTCCTCTCTATCATGGGGCGGACAAGATCGAATGTGAGCCCAGCGCTGCGGAAAAGGCCGCCAGTTGGTTCTACAGTCGCGCTCAAGGCGGCGGCTCACTGCTGGATTACATGGGCTATGGCACCACGCTTGGCACTTGGCATCTCAACGCGCAGATTCCGCTGGAGGTGACCTGCACGTGGCAGGTGCCTGAGGGACTGGAGGTGGATGAACACAGCCTCACGGTGATCCGCTACCGCACCGGACTCAGTCGCACGGAGACCCGCTGGGGCACCTTCACGGATCCCTGGACTCATCAGCCTCAGCCGAAGTGTGGTTTTGTCATCCGTGGCAGTGAGGGCACGCTCTCCTGTTACGATTATGAAAAAACCGTGCGTGTTCAGACTCGAGCCCGCCCTGAAGGCTATGACGTTCCTGTCGATGTCATCTCAGCGCCGAACCGCAATCCGATTGAGCACTTTATCAACCACCTCGAAACCGGCGCACCTCTCATCGGCCCCCTGACCCTCGAGATCAGCCGCATCGGCCAGCAGATCGTGGACACGGCTTTTCAGAGCGCGGAGCGGAAATGCACGTTGGAGTTGGTGAGGTGAGGGGAGTTCAGGGGTCAGTGGTCGGTCAACAGAGGGGCGGAGGACAATGTTCAGGTCCCAGGTCTAGCGTATGTAAGAGACATCGAAAGAGTTTGAGTGAGAAAGGTCAGGCCAAGTCAACGCGACAGCGTTCTGGAGTGCTCCAGTCCTCTGGAGCTTTCGCTGGCCGAGGAACGCAGAAAGCTCAAGAGCTTTGGCAGGCCAAAGGACCCTCGAAAGCGCTGGAGGCCCAGCGCACTCCAAAACGCAAGCGCCCCAAGTTCACCACACGCCCCGAACACTGAACACTGAAACCGCCCCCCCGAAGAAAGTGAAAATCGGACTACAGATTTCCAGGTTCAGATTTTAAAGGTGCTGATGCGTTACCTTGCCTTTTTGTTTGCCCTGAGCTTTTCCGTCCATGCTCAGACTCCGAAACCTCTGCCGCCGATTTTGTTGCAGTGGTCCGCAGCGCAGAAGCAGGTGGGGGACATGGGCGTGGGGTTTCGTCAGACGCGCAGCACGCCCGCGCTGAAGCAGCCAGTGGTGACATCGGGGCGGATGTGGCGCTTTGCCGATGGCGCTTTCCGTTGGGAACTGGGTGCTCCTGTGGGCACGGTTCTGGTGCATGATCTGACGGAGTTCCGAGTGCGTGAGGGCGCGACGGCGGAGTGGCAGGTGCTGGAGGAGAAGGATGCGCGGTATCGCATGTGGGCTCGTTTCCTCAGCGGACGGGAAGCGAGTCCAGAAGAGTTGCAGCAGCATTTTCTCGTGGATGCCACGGAGCAGACGGCGGACGTGACCGCGGTGTCGATGCGCCCGAAGGCTCCTTTTGTGCGGCGGCATCTGAAGCAACTGGATTTGCAAATCTCGCCCAAGACTTTTCGCCTCTTGCAACTGCGGGTGCTTCAAGGAGATGGCTCGACGCTGACGATGACCTTTGAGGAGCCAAAGGCGGTGACTGCGGAAGAAAAGGTGAAGCTGCTCGCACGCTGATCGACTCAAACGCGCCGCAGCTTGTAGGGATAGACCTGGTCAGCATTCCACTGGCAGGCATAGAGATCGCCGACGTCATCGACACAGACATCGTGGACATTGCGGAAGACGGGTTGATCTTGCAGCAGCAGGTTCACTTGATTGCCCTCGAAGGTGGGGGCCTGACCGCCTGGCGCTGAGATGACCCGATTGTCTTTGTCGAGGATGATGATGAAACCGCGTTCACGCCACATGCGGTAGTCCCTCGGTTTCATGCCAAAACAGACCCCCGAGAGCAAGAGATCCCCTGCGATGACGGGACGGCTCATGAAGGCACCGGGCAGGTAAACGGAGTGGGCATAGGTGCCATCGAGCCGATACCAATGAAATTCATTGCGGACGCGTTCGGTGCACAGCAGCAGGGGCTCTGGCCCGCGTGTGTCGAGGGCGATGCCGTGCGCCTGCATGAACTTGCCGGCATTCAGGGCCTGGGTGCTGAGGCCACCGAACTTGCGAATGAATTTCCCCTGAGCATCAAAGTGCAGGATGAACTGAGAACCATAACCATCGGCCACATAGAGATCGCCATTCGGGGCCTGAGTGGCCTCTGTTGGGGCATACTTGGCATTGGCCTCGTAGGCTCCGCATTCATGGGCGTGAGGCAGTTTTAGCAGGACTTCGCCCGTGAGGGTGGTTTTGAAAACACGGCCCGAGCCGGGGTCGCAGATGAGCAGGCGCTCCTGGTCCTGATCGCTGCAGAGGCTGAGTCCGTGGCCGCTTTTCAGATGGAGCGTCCAGGACTCCAGCACCTGGCCGTCTTTGTCAAAGATGAGCACATTGTTCCGAGCTTCGTCGGTGATGAGGATGAGGCGCTTTTGCGCATCCATGACCATCTCGTGGCAGTTCTTCACGGGGTGTTTTTCACGCACCGCGCGGCACCACAGGAGGTCCACTTGATACCGATGCTGACCGTGCCCAATCAGGGTGCCCTGAAGCGAGGTCTTGCTCTGGGCCCGCACAAAAGGGGCGCTGAGGGCGGTGACAGCGGTGGTGGTGAGAAAGCAGCGGCGTTGCATGAGAGAAGTGAGTTTAAACAAGGCCGCGCGTGTCTGCCTAGCGTGAACTCGGCGGACGTGTGCGAAAGGTCGGCAGTCGCAGCCGCCAGCGCAGGGCGGCGAGTCGCATGCCCAGGATCACGACCATGCTGATGTAACGATGGCTCTCCGCCGGTGGCAGCCACTGATTGAGCAGCACATAAACCAGAGCGCCGCCGAAGACCGCCGTGGCATAGAGCTCAATCTCGGCCTGAAAGACCCAGGGGATCTCGCTGCGCAAGACATCGCGTATAATGCCGCCAGCGACTCCTGTGACGATGCCGAGCAAGATGGCAACGGTCCCGGGCGCGCCATGAAGCAGTGCTTTCTCCGTGCCGATGATGCCAAAGAGGGCGAGCCCAAAGGCATCGGCAATCAGCAGGACACGGCTGGGCATTTTCACAAAGCGGACCAGGATAAAAGTCGCCAAGGCGGCGATCAGGGTCGTGTGAAGATAATCGGGGGCTTCAATCCAAAACACCGGACTCACGCCCAGGCAGAGATCGCGAATTGTTCCGCCGCCGACGGCGGTGACGATGGCCAGGACCATGGCGCCAAAGAGATCCATGCGTTTGCCCTCAGCAGCTAAGACGCCTGAGATGGCGCAGACAGCAACGGCGGAGAATTCGATCCAGGGCGGCATAAGACTGCATTCGTGATGCATTGTGCGCGGCTGCGCCACTGCGAATCGAGTCTGGGGCATAACAAAAAGAGTCGCGTGGGCTCAGCGGTCCACGCGACTCTGGATGGGATCGAAAAACGAACGATGTCAGATCACTCCGCCTGCCGCAGGTAAGCGACGATGTCGGCGACGTCTTGAGCGGTGAGACCGAGCTGTGAGGCGCTGAGCATGAGGGAGCGGTCCATTTTCTTTTTGCTCGCGATGCGATTCTTCGGCACGAACTGGGTTTGTCCTCCCATGCTGCGAACGATGAGCACATCGCCCTCAGCCAAGATCATGCCGTGAATCTTGATGCCGTCTTTGGTGACGATTTCCACGCCATCATAGCCATGAGCGATGTCTTTGCTCGGCTCGATCAGCGCTTGGGCGATGATGTCGCTGGGCTGGCTCAGCCCCCAACCCTGAAGGCTAGGACCAAACTCGACACCCTGGCCATTGAGCTGATGGCACATGACGCAGCGGACGACGAGAGAGGAGCCATTCTTGGCGTTGCCTTTCAGCGACTTCACTTCGTCGAGTTTAACGAGGCTGGGCTGAGCTGGAGGGGTCTCGATAGTCACCAGTTTGATGGCGTCGGGGTCGAAGATGCCTTGAGTCTTCAGCTCTGCGGCGATGTTGTATTCTGACCAGTCATTGGTGCTGCGATTGATCAGCCACCACATGGCATCGGCATGAGTGGGGGCTTCTTTGTCTTTGGCCACGGCGAGCATGGCCTGCGCGGCGCTGGCGTCTTGAGTGAAGGCGAGGGTATCGACCGCGACCTTACGCTGAGCGGGTGTCAGTTTGGCTGAAACCGCGCGTGCTTTCACCTGAGGCACGGCAGCGCTGGGGTGCAGGCGCCAAGTGGCCAGGGCAAAGGCATCAGACCAGGAGAGGGCATCTTCGGCGCCGCCGGCTTTTTGGAGGGCGGCCCAGACTTCGGCTTCTTTGCCGGTGCAACCGATGCCCCAAGCTTCTAAATAGGAGCGGTCCTTGCCATCGTAGCGTTTGGCCAGTTCGACCAGGATGCGACCACTCTGAGCAAAGGGCAGATCACGCATGGCCACGGCCACTTCACGGCGCACGGCGGCTGAGCCATCCGCAGCCATGCTGCTGAGCAGATCGAGCAAATCACCGCCTGCGGCCCGCAAGGCGCGCAGGGCTGTGAGGCGATGGCTGGCCTCTTCAGACTCCAACCACGTGCGCACTTTGCTGGTGCCTTTGTCACCCATCTGTGCCAGCAGCCAAACGGCACGGGCTGCGACATGCGGATTCTTTTCATCCAACACCGCCGCGACGGCTGGGAGAGCGGCATCACCCGCTTCCTTGAGCTTCACAAAGCCGCTGTGGCGAACATTGGTGGCAGGGGATTTCAGCGCAGCGATCTGACCTTCGACGGTCTGGTAATTGATCGGGCTGACCTTGGATTTGAAGCCTTTCGGAGCGATGCGGTAAATCGTGCCGCTGCAGGTTTCATCGGTGTCCTGGTGACCTCCGGTGCGTTTGTCGAACCAATCACTGATGTAAATGGCACCATCGGCACCAACACAGACATCGCTCGGACGGAAAAGCGTGTGGCGTTCATCGGACATGTTGTCTTTGCCACCCACGAAGTCGCTGCCTTTGAAAACACCGGTGGTGTTGGTGGTGCAGAAATCGAAGCGCTCGAGTTTGAAGCCAGCGCCATCGGGTTTTGGCAAGTAACCAAAGACCACATTGCGCCCGGTTTCGCAGCTCAACAGAAGACCGTTCCACTTTTCATCCAGCGCACCGTTTTCATAATAGCACATACCGGTGGGTGCTCCGCCGCCATAGACATCACCTGCAGGGATGCTGCCTGGATCTTCTTGTCTCCATTCGGCGACTGGGATGGATTGACCAGGACGTTTGTCCGCGCGCCATTGGCGCTTTCCATTCGGGGAGAAGAAACCAAAGCTGCCGCCTTCAATGAGATGACTGACGCGGCAGGCCGGTGGATCGTCATTGTCATTCAGGAACATGTCGCCCAGGGAAGTGCGCACCCCTTCGAAACTGTTGCGGTAGTTGTAACCCAGGATGCGAGCGTTGTGACCGCTGGGATCGATGCTGGCAGTGAAGCCTCCGACATAGACGTGACCGTCATCGCTCTTTTCTCCGGTGTAGGGGTTGTTTAAATAACCACTACCGATGCGGAAGGTGTTGCCGCTTTTGTCGCTGAACTGAGCTCCGCAGTTGCCATTGCTGAAATACCAACGGCCATCGGGCCCAGCATAGATGGAGTGCAGGCTGTGATCGTGCTGAGC
>JAIXVB010000740.1 GCA_027483245.1 Verrucomicrobiaceae bacterium
GCCAGGAAGCCGTGTTTGTCGGCATGAATGAGCTGTCCGGGCTGAATCGTGCGACCAAAGACCTCCACCGGCACGCCCCAACGCACGGGGTGAACGTGAGCATGACCCACGCACATGCGGCGAGCGAGCGCCTTGAAGCCAGCGTTGGTCATTTCATCCACATCACGGATCGCCCCATCGACGATCGATCCCACACAGCCGAGCGCACGATGAGTGTTGCTGTTCACTTCCCCCCAAAAGGAGCCAATGACCCGAGGCTTGTCGAGGTCCTGAACGACCACGATTTTCGGCCCCGGAACACTGGCGATGTACTGTCGATACTGCGCCCAAGCATCCGGGTTCGACTCGCGATGCTCTTTCTTGGAGGGCTCAATCACGACCGTCACCGCATAACCGACCATCGGCCCCATCTGCGGCATGAAGTCCCTAACCTCCTCGATATTGAATCCATCAGCAGCGATGTCGCCCTTGGTAATCTGCTCCCAACCATTGTAGATCGTCGGGGTGTTCCAGCGTTTGAGTTGAAGGATTTCGGCGTGGGATAAAGGCATGAGGAGATGAAGGGTGACGTGATTAACGACGTGACGTGGCTCGGCTCACTGGTTAGATTTGCTGACCTCCCATGAACCCGACCGCCATTCCTCAACGCTCATCCCTCGTGGCGGAAACCATCCGTGTGCTGCGCGAGGCTATCCAGTCCGGGCGTTGGAAACAGCATCTGCCTGGAGAAAGACGCCTCTGCGAAGAATGGCACATCAGCCGGCCCACCCTGCGCGCAGCACTCAGTGCCCTGGCCAGTGAGGGACTGTTGACCATCACTCAGGGCAAACCCACCGCGCTGATCTCGACCGCGATCCAGTCCAGTGAAGTCGCCCCGAAGTCACTAACCATCTGCCTGCTTAGCCCTGAGCCTCTGCATGCCATGCCGCCCTTCACGCTGCTGTGGTTGGATGAACTGCGCAGTCAGTTGGCCAGTGAAGGGCATCTGCTTCAGGTGCAGGGCGGGCGCAGTTGGTCCGCAGGGAAAAATCCGGCACGGGCCCTGGCAGCCCTAACAAGCACCACTCCGGCAGCCGCTTGGATCCTTTATCGTAGCACGGAGGCCATGCAGCGCTGGTTTTCTGAGCAGAAACACATTCCCTCCGTGGTGGTGGGCTCCGTTTTCGCCGGCGTGTCGCTGCCTTCCGTGGATCGCGACTATCGTGCCGTCTGCCGTCATGCCGTGGGCACCCTCGCCGTGAAGGGGCACACGCAAGTCGGTTTGTTGATTCAGGAACCTCAGTTTGCGGGGGATCGCGAAAGTGAGGCAGGTTTTTTAGAAGGCGTGGAGGCTGCCAATCTGCGCGACGTCAAAGGGCACATCTTTCGCCATGATGGCACCCGCACAGGACTGCTGAAGACACTGGACTTGCTGCTGGCTCGACGCCCGCATCGGCCCAGCGCCCTAATCATCGCCCGCAGTGCCTGTGCCCTCACGGCCTGCACAGGACTGCTCCAGCGTGGCGTGCGCATTCCCCAGGACATGGCACTGATTTGTCGCGACGATGACCTCTTTTTGGATGAAACCGCCCCCCAAATCGCGCGCTACAGCGTGCCGGCCACCGCTTTCGCCAAACGACTTTTCCGCCTCGTCCGACAGCCAGGAGCTCGTGGAGACACCAAAGTGATGCCAAATTACGTCAAAAGGGAGTCTGTTTGAAAAACAATTGCCCCCATTATTTGACAGCGACGGCTGGGCGTGTACTGTCGCGCCCCTTTCCCAGGGAGGACTGATTTTATGGCAAACGTACAAGTGATTCTGAAAGAGAAAATCAAAGGTCTCGGCGCCGAGGCTGATGTCGTGCATGTGAAGCGTGGTTTCGCACGCAATTTCCTGGTTCCACAGGGTAAGGCTTTCGAGGCCACCTCTGGTAACCTGCGCAAGCTGAACAACCTCAAAGCTGTGCGCGCTGAGCGTGAAGCCAAAGAGCTGCAAGAAGCTGAGAAGATCGCCTCCAAGCTGAAGAAGCTGAAGCTGAAACTCACCCTTCAAACAGGTCAAGGCGGCAAGGCTTTCGGGTCCATCACCACCATCGACATCGCCAAGGCTGTTGCCGAAAGCGCTGCTAAAGTGGAGCTCGACCGTCACCAGATCCTTCTGGAAAAGCCGATCAAGAGCACAGGCACCTTCGAAGTGCCGGTGAAATTGCACGCTGACGTGAACTGCTTCCTGAAGCTGACCGTCACGGCTGACAGCGACACGAGCGCTGCTTCCACCGAAGATTCTGGCGAGGAGTAATCCCCTCTCACCCTTTAAAACCCCCACCCTAAAAGCCGCGTCTTTCATCGGACGCGGTTTTTTCATGCCCTGATGGCTTTCGCTTCGCGCAAAGAACAGCCCTGAGGTCCCTTGCGGAAAGCAGGCTCAAGGGTTCGATTTCACCAGACGCATCGCCTCGGTTTCCGAGAGGCTTTCCAGATTGATCAGCTCCACATCACGGAAGTGATCAAAGTGAATGCCATACACACTCACAAGCCCAACATCAGAGGGAATGTCCGTTTCGACCTCCACCCACTCATTGCCACGACGGGCGATGAGGTGCTGGCCGATCGCATAAAACTCGAGCGTGTAAGCGGCATTGGCGACCAAGGGCGTCGGTAACCGATGCTGAATCAAGGTCTTGTAACGAGGATTGGCCTTGGCATCAAAGCGCTGAATGGTCAGAGTTTTCCCAGCATTCTCGAGGTAAGCATTGTAATTCGACTCGCTACTGGAACGCAGAATCAGCTCAGGCACTTGCGCCCGGTGACGTTGGCGAAAGGTGACTCGGATGCCCCAGTTGGTGCCTTTGACCGGAGTCGGCAGCGTGGACGTGCCGTTGATTGCCGTGAACCAGCCTGTGTCAGTCTCTTTCAAGAATGGCATTTTCAGGGGATCCAGAGGCAGGCGTATCCATTTCCCCACAGGGAACGCAATCGGCTGAGGAGCCTCCGTTTTCGCCAGAGGTGCGACCGGCTCCAGCGGTGCCAGGTCTCCGCCCGCCGCGGGGCGCGGTGGACCGATGAAATCCGCCACACCCGCGAGTCGGAGTGCCTCGAGTTCAGAGAGGCCATCCAGACGCAGATGCTGGACATCTCGAAAGGCATCGTTGCGAATGCCGTAAATCGCCGAACGACCACGCCAGGGCTCCTCAGGAACGACGAGATCCACGGTAAGGTCATTGACCCGAGCGATGATGCGGCGACCGATGCCATAAAACTCCAGCGTGTAGGGCTCACCACGCAGGATCGGCTTTGGCAGTTTCACTTTAGCCAGCGTGACATGCGGTTTCACCGCTTTGTTGTGACAGCGTTGGATGGTCAAAGCTGCACCGCCATCGTCGAGGTAGGCATTGTAATTGAGGAGCCCATCTTCACGCAGCAGCAACTCAGGACAGGCACTGCGATATTCCCCCCGAAAGGTGGCCTTGACGCCCCAATTCGTTCCACGGGCATTTTGCGGAGTGAAGGCGATCCAACTCGGCAGCCGAGACCAGCCTTCGTCATCCAGGCTGTAGGTCGGGCTATCCTCCACTCCTACGGTCACCGGACTCCAGACACCAGGCTCAAAGGTGCGATACCAGCCATTCGGGCGCTGACGGGCGATCTCTTCCGGACTCATCGGCGGGCCCGGTTTCAGGCGTTGGAAACCCAAAGCACTCACGATCAAAAGCATCACCGCGGCCAGGGCCCAGATCAGCCTGCGTCTGCGCTGCGCCGAATGACGGATGGAATCCAGCACGCGCGTCACATCCCGCAGCAAGAGCGGTGCGCTGCTGTATCGCGCCTCCCTTTGTGTCTGCATGGCGCGGTCCACGATCTTATCCACTCGACTGTCCAGCCCCGAGACAAGTTTGGTCGGCAGGGCAAAGCGTCCGCGTGGGATCTCGCCCGTGAGCATTTGGTAAAGCATGACCCCCACCGCGTAGAGATCCGCTCGGCCATCCACCACCGTGCCAGAGATCAGGCACTCTGGCGCGACGTAATCCGGGGTGCCCAGAGCCATGCTGGTTTGGGTCAAAACGGTGCTTTCCGCCGTCGTGGCCTTGGCGAGACCGAAGTCAGCCACCTTCACCTTGCCCGTGCGATCCAACATGATGTTGGAAGGCTTCACATCCCGGTGAACGATGCCGTTTTGATGCGCAAAGGCCAGGGCCTCACAAACAGCCTCGGTGATCTCCAGAGCCCGGCGCGGTTCCAGCCTTCCCTCACTGGAAATGATGCGGGCTAGGTCCGTTCCCTCCACATACTCCATGACAAAATAGAGCCAGCCTTCCGGGGTCTCCCCGGCATCATACACGGCGACGATGCCCGGGTGCGTCAGCCGAGCCATGGCCAGAGCTTCATTCTTAAAACGATCCGCGAAGTTCAGAGGGTCATCTTCCATCTCTGGAGGCATGACTTTGATCGCCACCATGCGCTGCAAGCTGCGCTGCACACACTGATAGACCGCTCCCATACCACCACGGGCCAGAAAGGCTCGCACTTCATACTGAGGCAGGGCTTTTTGCAAATCCGCGACTTCCGGCGGCAACCAGTCCCGCATCATCCGGCGGCTGCTAGCGGGAGATCCGGCCCCTAACATCCGCTGAATGCCACTGTCTGTCAGTTCGCCTGAGACAGCACTCCCAGCACCTACCGCCATGGACGGTGGAGCGACAGGCTCAGTGACATCAGACGTTTTCATTCGAAAAAGAAACTCACTGCATTTACCCTCAATCCGGCGAAACGTGCAAGGTTTAGGCGAGAATAATGATCACAGAACATGCCAAAATTCCAGACTTGTGAGAAGCTCTCTGCACCCTCACATGAATGATCGACGTGCCCGCCTTTTCTGGATTCTTCTGGGATCGGTCTTAGGGGGCTATTTACTTTTTTGGTTCCTGCTGATCGCGGCCACCGCCACTTACAGTTCACCCAACGTCTGGTTAGCCACGCTGCAAAAACGCGAGATTCTTTATGCCGCAGGCCTGAGCCTTTTCACCAGCACCGCTGCTGCCACGGCCGCGGTCATCATCGCCGTGCCCATCGGCTACCTGATGGCACGCCAGGATTTTCGCGGCAAATCACTTCTCGATGCCGCCCTGGACATCCCCATCGTGCTCCCCCCCATGGTCGTGGGTCTGTGCCTGCTGATTTTTTTTCAAACTCGCCTCGGCCAATCCATCGAGGCGGTTTTTCCCTTCACTTACACCATTGCGGGCGTCGTGCTGGCTCAGTTTGTGGTCGCCGCAGCCTTTGCCATCCGGACAATACGCAGCACCTTCGATCACCTGTCCGACCGACCAGAAAAAGTCGCCCTCACCCTCGGAGCCACTCCGTTTCAGGCGCTCTGGCATGTCGCTCTGCCGAGTGCACGTCGAGGTCTGGTCACCGCTTTTTGCATTGCCTGGGCGCGCAGTTTGGGGGAGTTCGGGCCCATTCTTGTCTTTGCTGGGTCCACCCGTATGAAGACGGAAGTGCTGCCCACGACCGTCTGGCTCGAGCTCAGCGCCGGCAATCTAGACTCTGCCGTGACGGTCAGTCTGGGCATGATTTTGATCGCCCTCATCATCCTCATGATCGTGAGAATGACGGGTGAGAAAGCCTGAGGAACTCAGATGGTCATGGAACTGTAGCCACCATCAACTACCATTTCATGGCCAGTGATGAAGCTTCCGGCCCCATTGGCGGCCAGCAGCAGCGCCGCACCGATCAATTCGCTGGCCATGCCGAAACGATTCATTGGCGTGTGGCCCATGATTTTAGCGACACGATCTGGCGTGAGGACCTTGCGATTTTGCTCAGCCGGAAAAAATCCAGGCACCAGGGTGTTTACGCGGATGCCCAAAGGCGCCCATTCCCGAGCGAGATTCTTGCTGAGATTGTGCACAGCGCCTTTGGACAAACTGTAGGTGAAGACTCGGCTCAGCGGCAGCAGGCCCGACATGGAACCGAGATTGATGATCGAAGCAGGCACTTGGTTCTCGACGAAGTATTTGCCGAAGACCTGACAGGCCAAAAACACACCCTTCGTGTTGATGTTCATGATCCGGTCATACTCTTCTTCTGAGATGTCCAGGAAAGGCGTCGCAGAATTGACCCCGGCACCATTGACCAGGATGTGACAATCGCCAGAACGCTCGATGACCTGATCCAGCAAGAGCTGCAGGTCAGCTTTTCGGGAGGCATCCGCACCGACAAAATAGCCCTGCCCACCAGCAGCGTGAATGGCCTCCAGACGTTTCTCAGCCTTCACGGGATCACGCCCGACAAGCACAACCTCAGCCCCCGCGCTGGCATAGCCTTCGGCAATCGCGCCGCAGAGTTCACCGGTGCCACCGATCACGACGGCAGTTTGACCTTGGAGAGAGAAAAGTTCGAAAATAGAGGACATGGACGGATGGAAAAAAGGCTGGCGGATTTAGAGCGAGGGTTCGCCAAATGTCGAATGGAGAACTCGAAACGTCGGATTCTTCACCGAATTCGACTCGTCAGAAAAAATGGCACGCGCCATGCTTATTCCGATGCTCGTGGAACCGACTAGAATCATTCCCATATCCACCAATCGATCTGGATCTGGGCAACAACCAACAAATATCATCCGCATGGAACCCGATCCAGGCCTGATCAAACTGGACCTGGCGCAGGGACGCGAGTCCGTGTCCGGGGGCGATTCAGAGTCCGCTCAGCGTTTCGCAAGCGAGGTCAAATACGTGACCTATTATGCTCAAAAACTCGCGGACACCCTGGGCATGCATCAACTCCAGCTCGGGATCATCGAAGATCGGGAAGGCCAGACCGCTTTTCATTCTTCTTCCAATGGCTGGCATGGGGTGGTGAGCAGCAATCGCCGCTCGTTGAAACAAATTCGTGAGTCTCTCGCACGCGGTTAACGGAAGAAGCACGCATGAATTTAAACTCACTGATCGGGGCAGTCGCTGCCCTGCAAAGGTTGGATGGTGTGGCTGGAGTGATGCTGTTCAAGGGTCGCAATACCGTGCATCGCCAGATGCCCTTCTCGGACGGGCGTGCGCTGGATCTCATGGATACTCTCGGCCAGATGCTGAATGGCTACCGTCAGGTGCGGCGAAAGATGCGCCAAATGTATCTGGAGTTCGATGGCGGCGTGCTCCTGGTCCTGATTCAAGAAGAGACCGTGCTGGTTTTTTTGCTCACAGGACGCGCCGATGCAGATCTAGCGGCGAGCGCTGCAACCGTGCTGCTCAATGATCATTCCGCGCTACTAACAACTCTTCCCATCGAACCTAGCGCATCGCTCGCGCGAGCCGACGATGGCATCGAAGAACTCGTGGTCAGCAGCCCGCGCCGCCTGCAAGAGATGACCGACAAGGCCGAAGTGGTCGTCAACAATTGGGGCCAAGTTCGCAAAGGCATCGAGAGCATCCTCGGCAAAGTCATGGGTCGCGGACAGTTATCGATGATGATTGATCGGGTCATGAGCAAACGTGGCATTCAAGACCCCTACCGCCTTTCCCCTGCCGAGATCCGCAAGCTCGCCGAAGCGCTCATTGAGCAAGTCCCCAACACCGCCAAACGCCAAGCACTCATGGGTGAGCTGGCCACTCTTTTGGACGATTAATTTTTCTCCTGTTCCCTTCATGATCCCCTCCCCACGCCTCAGGCCGCTGCTCGTCGCCCTCCTCACGACTCTTCCGCTTTTCGCCCAGGAACCCGCTTCGCCGTCCCCCGCAACCCCACCACCCTTGGAGCAAAAGCTCGACGGCATTTTGGGCAAGTTGGATGCCAATGAACGCCTCAATGCCCGGCTCGACGGCATCATGGACAAGCTCGATGCCAATGATCGCGTCGCCGACAAGCTGGACGGGATTTTAAACAAGCTGAGTGCGCATGAGAAGACGCTGGAAAAGATCGCCACGCCCGGCGCTGCGACACCTGCTGCCGCTGAAAAAACGGTGACAGAAACAGCCCCCGCAACGACTCCCGTCGAAGTGCCCGCCGCAGCCATCGAGACCCTGCAACTAAACATCAACTACGTCTGGATCGTCATCACCGCGGCCATGGTGTTCTTCATGCAAGCAGGCTTCGTCATGCTCGAAATCGGTGCCTGCCGTGCGAAAAATACAATCAACATCGTGATGAAAAGCTTCCTCGACTTTTGCATCTGCGCCTTGGTTTTCTTCTTCGTTGGGTTTGCCCTGATGTTCGGCACCTCGTGGAATGGCTTTGTCGGCACCGATGGCTTTTGGCTCTCCGCCTTTGGCGCGGATCACAAGATTTGGGTCTTTTGGTTCTTCCAACTCGGTTTTGCGGGTGTGTCCTGTACCATCCTTTCGGGGGCGGTTGCGGAGCGAACCAAGTTCCTCGGTTACCTAATCTACTGCGGTCTTTTCACCGCTCTCATCTACCCCGTGATCGGCCATTGGGTTTGGGGCAGTTTTGGTGGAGCTTTTGGCCTCGGCGGCGAAAAAGGCTGGCTCGAGGCCATGGGTTTTGTGGACTACGCGGGCTCCACCGTGGTTCATGCCTGTGGCGGTGCCTGCTCTCTGGCCGGCATCTTGGCGGTCGGTCCGCGGGTGGGACGATTTGGAAAAGATGGCACCCCTCGCCTCATCGCAGGTCACAACATCCCGCTCGTGGCTCTCGGTGTGCTCTTGCTCTGGTTCGGCTGGTTTGGCTTCAATGCTGGCTCCTCCCTTTCGGGCACCTCGGTGATTGGCCGTCTGGTCGTCAACACCACCATCTCTCCCGCAGCCGCCGGCATTGCCGCCATGGTGGCAATGTGGTTCATTCAAGGAAGAGCAGATGTGAACATCGCCATGAATGGTGCCCTCGGCGGTGCTGTGGCCATCACAGCCTGCTGTGGAAATGTAACCCCAGCGGCAGCAGCGATCATTGGCCTGTTCGGTGGCATCATCACGACCATCGCCACCATTGCCCTTGAGCGACTCAAAATCGACGATGCCGTGGGCGCGGTTCCTGTGCATTTGGCCTGTGGCTGGTGGGGCACCCTGTGCGTGGCCTTGTTCGATGAAAAAGGCTTCAGCATTGAGCGCTTGGGCGTCCAGGCTCTCGGGACTTTTGCTGTCAGCGTCTATGCCTTCGTCGTCTGTTCAGCCATCTTCGCACTGATCAAACTCATGGTGCCGACGCGCGCCACCGAAGAAGAACAGATCAATGGCCTCGACTTTTCCGAACACGCCGCCACGGCCTATCCCGACTTCCAGACCACGGAACAGGCCTGATTCTCCATCCCACGAGTTCAGGCTTGCCATCGGCAGAAAAATTGAGGATTCTCCCCAGGTGGAGGCAAGAACGACTTGTCTTCACTCGCTTACCCGAAAGCCATGAATGCTCTGACACTCTATTCCCAGATGGCGCGAGGATCCTCTCTGATCCTGGCCCTGACACTCCTCTCCCAGTGCACCCTGCCGCCGCGTGA
>JAIXVB010000356.1 GCA_027483245.1 Verrucomicrobiaceae bacterium
GCACTGGTGGTGACTTGATTCGGACTGCCCGTGTAAAGCACGTCATCGCCATTGCCGGCAGTGTTATCCGCACTGGTGTAAAGCGTGACTGTGATGCCGCTCAGCCCCAACTCGGAGGTGTCTTTGACGCCGTTGTTGTTGGTGTCATTCCAGACCAAGTTGCCAATCGCCATCGAGACATTGCGGAAACCAAAATCAATCGTCAGATCGCTGTTGTTGTCATCCGCATCGTCATCGGTGTTGCGGAACCCCGTCTCCGTCGTCGCGTTCGTTGGCTCGGCATCCTTGGTGAGGGCAAAGATGGCGGTGCTGATTCCCGTGAGAGCAGGATTCACGGCATCGATGCCATCCTCACCCACCCCGTCATCACCGGCGATGACACCCGGCACGGAGTCATGACCAAACAGCGGGGCACCGCTGACGAAGTTCTCAGCAGGTGTGTGCAGGTAATAACTGTCTTGCAGCAGATTGCTGAACAGGAAGAGCCCGCCATTCGCGGTGGTGGTGATGGCGGTCGGTGAGTCCACACCAACGACGTCATCTTGATGGTAAAGCTCCACCTTCACGCCATTGACACCTTCACCAGTGTCCATGCGACCGTTGTAATTGGCATCGATGAAAACCGCATTGCCAACGCCCACGCGAGGCTGAGGCGGGAAAGTGTCATACATCGCCGCCGCTTCCATGTCCGCCGTCGAGGGCATGCCAGGGACTCCTGTGACAAAACTCGCAATGGCGATGTTGCCGCCATTGCTGCCGCGTGTGATTTCGATGAACCGTAGCCCGCTGTTATCCACGGCGATCAAACCATTGCTGATCTCATCCCAGGCCATGGTTTCCACATCCACGGAACCACCAGCCCCACCCGCAATGTCATTGTCCGTGATGGCAATGATGGCACCAGTCGCAGGATTGATTTCATACACGTCATCATCCGTGCCATCGACACTGTAAAGCTTGCCATCGGTGGAGAACTCCAAGCCATCGACATAACGATTCACATTGCTCAGCCCAGCGATGTCACCCACCGAGGTGAGGCTCGTGGCCAGCATCGGATTGGCATTCAGATTGCGAATGTCGAAGTAATAGAGTCGGTCGGTCGAGGTGCTGCCGTTTTGGTCATTGTCCTTGGGATCCGCCGTGTAGAAACGTTTCGTGTCAGGGTCATAGGCCAAACACTCCATCGGCGCGCCGTTGGTCGGACGACGCAGATGGCCGATCAAGGTGAGCACGATGTTTCCAGAG
Source organism: Verrucomicrobiaceae bacterium (assembly GCA_027483245.1). Taxonomy (GTDB): domain Bacteria; phylum Verrucomicrobiota; class Verrucomicrobiia; order Verrucomicrobiales; family Verrucomicrobiaceae; genus Prosthecobacter. Next base: position 1,246 of record JAIXVB010000356.1, read on the forward strand.
TTCGCTGGGGCATCGTTGAGATTGTAAAACCACAGCGACTGAGTTTCTGACGGCGCATTGGTGATGCGACTGCTGGAGAGGATGTAAGCTTCTCCTGTGTAACGATTGATCGCCATGCTCTCAATGTCACCTGCGTCTGCGATGTCACGGATGACGCCATCGGATGGACGGCGGTATTTGAGACGACCATAGTCGTGGGAAGTGGTCGAGGGAGTGCGGTAGTTATCGAAGGACCACAGATGCAGCGCCGCGCCAAGGGTGTAGTCCTCATCAATCAGCCACAGCACGCTGTTTCCGATGATCAAACCAAAGTCCACCGTCGCATCCACACTCGTGCTTCCGGCAGAACCGGGTTCAACTCCTGCCGTGAGAAGGATCACCGGACTGGTGATGTCACCGCCGGGTTCACCCAACTGAGAACCGTTGTTGTCGTCATCCTGGCCATTGTCGGCCGTGTCCACGGACAAGGATGGCAGAGGCAAGGTGCCTGGCGGTGTGATGCGCACAAAGTAACGACCAGCGGGCAAGCCATTGAAAGCGTAAAGGCCCGACGAATTGGTCGTGGTGGTGGCAATGATCGTGTCGGCATTGCCGCCCGTGCCACCGATGGCGTTATCACTGCCAGGAGTCAAAAGAGACACCGGCACGCCTCCAACTCCGGGCTCCGCTGCGTCCTTGATGCCGTCATTGTCGAGATCATTCCACACGAGATTGCCGAGGCTCAATCCCGTGTAGAGACCGAAATCCACCGTCATCTCCGTGTTCGGGTCCGTGTCGCCATCCGCCGTGGATTCGCCATTCAGCGTCAGCTCAATCACTGGACTGAACAACGCCGAACCCGCAGCCCCTGACTGCGTGCCGTTGTTGTCATTGTCTTGCCGATTGTCAGCCGTGTCCGGCGTGCCGCCGCTGAGCGGATGACTTGCAGGAGGAGTCACCTTCACAAAGTAAAAACCCGGTTCCAAACCACCGAAGTTGTAAGCGCCCGAAGTGCTCGTGGTGAAGTCACTCCCCACCTGAACATCCGCGTTCAAACCGGAACCGCCAATGGCATTGTCAGCCCCTGGACGGAAGAGCTGGACGAGAGCTCCCGAGACACCGGGTTCTCCACTGTCTTTGATACCGTCATTGTCCGCATCGGACCAGATCAGATTCCCGATCGTCAGCGTGGTGCGGAAGGCAAAGTCGATGGTTAAATCCGCGTTGGTATCTGCTGCATCATCCTCGACGCTCTGGAAACCCGTCTCCCCATTCGCCGCGGTCGGCTCGGAACCCAATGCCAACGTGAAGGTGTGGGATCGCAGCCCATTCAGATCCGGCCTCGACTCATCCAAACCACTGTCCGAACTTCCAGTGCTGCTGTCATCATCCCGCTGATCATCAACCGGCAGAGAACCCTGCACAAAGGAGCGCATGCCACCGAGTGAAGCGCCCAAAGCAAACTCACTGGCCGGAATGTTCACGTAGTAGCTGCCCGGGACGACATTGTTGAAACGATAACGCCCGATCTGGCTAACATCACCCGAGTAGTTGACGGCCAACCCGCCATTGGCGGTATCACCCACCAGTCGGAAGGTGCCGAAACTACCGGTATCCACCGAGGACACACTGCTGAACACACCGGGTGAGGCAAAGACCTCAAAGCCTTCTCCCCCGGTGGTTTCATAACCGACAAACTCAATGTTATGCAGACCCACACTCAGGTTCACGGTGGCCAGCATGGTCGTGGGGGTGTGCGGACCATTGTCCGTGATGATGGCGACACCATCGATCTTTAAACGTCCTCCGGCATCGGTGTTGATGGCAAAGGTGTAATCTCCAGTCACCGGGATGGTGATGACACCGGTGGCTTTCAGGGCCAACTGATCTCGAGAGCCATCCGGCATCAGCGTGCCGCCGCCATAGAGGCCGAAGTCCGAACCATTGCCAAAAAAGTTCACGACCGAGGCAGTGCCCGTGTAGTTGCGTGTGCGATTGGTGCCCGCCAAGCAAGCGTCCGCCTGAGTGAGGTTGGTCAAATTGGTCGATGACGCCACCTGTTGGATCGACCAACCCGGCATCATCGGAACGGCGTTCGTTGTGGTCTCTGCCACAAAGGTGTTGCCGGAAGTGAACAGCTGAACTTTGACACCACTCAGGCCAGAGTCCCCCGCATCGTAGCGGCCATTGTTGTTTGCATCCAAGAAGATCAAGTTCCCCACCGAGCACTTGATGGAGGCTTTCAAACCAAAATCGAGAGTGGACTCCGCATTGCTCGTGCCACTGCTGCCCGGCTCGAGACCCGCAGCGAGTTGAAACACGGGACTGTAGATGAAATCAAATTCACCGCCTGGCTGAGAACCGTTGTTGTCGTTGTCCACGCCATTGTCCGCCAGCACGGAATTGACCGTGACCGCCGGGAAGAGAACGGGCGGAGTGATGCGCAGATAATAACGACCCGGTGTGTAAGTGCGCAGCGTGTAACCACCACCGGCACTGCTCGTGGTGCTGGCCACCAGCAAATCCGTATCAGCGCCCGAGCCACCGATCGCGTTATCGGTCCCAGTGCTGAATAGCTCAATCAACGCCCCGCCGACCCCCGATTCAGTCTGGTCGCGAAGACCATTGTTGTTGGCATCGTCCCAAAGTTGATTGCCCACGGTCAATCCGGACCAGAATCCAAAATCAATCGTGAGGTCTGTGTTGTTGTCACCATCGCCATCTGTCGCAGACTCCGCTCCGCCACTCAGCGTGATGATCGGGCTGTAGGCATCGGTGCCGCCGCCCGCAGGCTGAGTTCCGTTGTTGTCGTTGTCTTGCTGATTATCCGCAGCATCGGGGACTCCACCAGTCAGCGGATGCGTCGATGGCGGTGTGACTCGGAGATAATAGGTCCCCGCACTCAGAGCCGTGAAATTGTAGAGCCCTGTGGCCGTGGTGGTCTGGCTCGCGACCAGCGTGTCTGCATTGGATCCAGTGCCGCCAATGGCATTGTCTGCACCCGGTGTGTAAAGCGCAACGTTCGCCCCTGCGAGCCCAGGTTCGGAAGCATCCTTCACCCCATCATTGTCCAGATCATCCCAGACGAGATTCCCCAGACTGAGACTGCTGATCGTGAGTGTGTAACTGGCGCTGCCAGCACAACCATAGGGGTCTGCCGCTTGGACAGTGAAGTTAAAGACACCCGCCGCAGTTGGTGTGCCCGAGATCGCTCCCGTGGAAGCATTCAACGTTAGCCCCGCAGGCAAGGTGCCCGTCTCAAGGGTCCATGTTTTGGGCGAGGCCGCACCGGTGGCGACCAGCGTTTGCGAGTAACTCGCGCCAAAGGTGCCTGAGGCAATGCTTCCGGGCGTGATGGCCACATTCGGGCACAGTGTGCTGATCAGGTAATCCTCAATCTCACCGGTGCCGACAATTCCCGTCGGTCCTGGCGTCTGGGAATTCGTCAATCGCATGCGCAGGATCTTCGAGCTCTCACCGGCTGAGGCCGGAATTGCCAAACTCAAGCTGAGGTTGCTGTTGGTGTTGTTGGCGATGGAACGATTGGCGATCAATTGCTCTCCGCCATCCAGGACATCACCATCGTCATTCCAGTCGGCCCAGACGTTCAGGTAAGCCACCGATCCAGACGCATTGCGAACCCGTGTTGAAACGTTCGCCGAACTGCCGGCGATCAGCGATGGCCAAGTCGTCACTGCATCTTCATCGTCATTGCCCGTGAGATCATCGCCCGTGGCATCGGCATTTAAGGTCGCAGCGGCTTCCGTATCCACCGTGGTGCCGAGTCGGAGATTGTTATTCGCGAGACTCCACGCTTCTCCCAAAGTCAGCGCATCGCCTGAATCACGATTCGGCGAGGAGACAGTCGCGAGATGATCTTCTACTTCACCACTGCCCGCAAATCCTGTCGCCGCGGCTCCAGACACCGATGACAACCGCACCCGCACACTGACAGATCCAGCCAGCGTGCTCGGGGGAACATTGACGGTGTAATTTCGACTGACACCATTCACCCCATTGGCCACCGTATCCGTGATCACCTTTTCGGAAGCCTCCAAGCTGCCGTCATTGTTGAAATCAACCCAACCAGAAAGGTAAGAAGTCGCGCCACTGCTGTTGGTCACACGAACCGTGATCGTCGCCTGTTGACCCGGAATCAAGGTGCTGAAAGTCACCCCATCTTCATCATCGGTCCCATTGCTATCATCACTGCTCGCCGCCGCATTCGTGACACTTCCAGACTCCGCATCGGTCGCATTGGTGCCGATCTTCAGATTGCTATTCAGCATCGAACTCGCGGAACCCAAAATCGAGCTATCCCCATAGTCGGCGGGGCTCGCCAGCGTGATCAGATAATCTTCCACTTCCCCGGCTGTCGCGAGTCCGGTACTGGTCAGAGAACTGCTGGTGCTGACTCGCAACCGCATCCCCATCGGCACACCGGTCACTCCATTCGAGGGGATCACTGCGGAGAGATTGAGTGTGCCATTGTTGGTGTTGGTGGGCACGCTCACCGTGGTCATTTTCTCACCGCTGTCTTCAAAGGACCCGTTGTTGTTCAGATCTAGCCAGCCATTCAGATAACCCGTCACACCCATTGTGTTGGTGACTCGAACGGGGAGAGCACTGGTTTGGCCCGTGGTGAAAACAGGCATCGTCACCACGCCATCATCATCGTCAGATCCATCGGCATCGTCTCCAGTCGCATCCGCATTGGGTTGCCCATCGATTTCCGAATCGATCAGCAGACCGAGTTTCAATCGGCCATTCATCACGTGTCCAGGACCACTGTCAGCGTAACGAGTGCGATAGTTCCCTGCGCTCGTATTGGCGGAGGCATCCGCGAGATCCCCAAAGTCCATCGGCGACGTGAAGCCCAGATCGACCGTCAGATCTGTGTTGTTGTCATCGGAATCGTCTGAAGTGTTAAAGGCCCCTGTTTCACCGCTGGCATTGGTAGGCTCCGCATTGTCAGCCACCACCACCAGGCCTGTGCTGATGCCATTCACACTCGGAGCCGCTTGGTCAATGCCATCTTCGCCCGAGTTGTCATCGCCACCTGAAACCCCGGCCATAGAGAACAAACCATTCAACGGTTTTCCCACCCCGAATTCGGAAGCAGGCACATGGATGAAATAGCTGTCAGCTTTCAAGCCCGCAAAGCCATAGATGCCATTCGAGTTGGTGCTGTTGATCGCCACGGGCGAGTTCACACTGATATTGTCTCCCTGACGGAAAAGCCTGACCTGCACACCACTGATGCCTTCTCCCGAGTCGAAGCGTCCGTTGATATTGCTGTCACGGAAAACCAAATTGCCAATCCCCATGCGTGGCGTCGCCTCGACGAAACAGAAACCTGAGATGGCCAGAGAGGTCGAATTGGAAGCATGCGCCGCCGCAGGATTGTTCGCGCTCGTGCTGGACCAATGATCAATCACGATGCGTGTGACAGCGGCACGGCTGTAGTTGTAGATGACATCGTTGTAGTGATTGCTCGATTCTTCATCGACCCCAACGGCATAACGCCCCCCGGCACCGTCATCCATGACCAAGGCCACTCCCGGCGTCGCTCCACCCGCACAATTTTGTCCCCCCGCTGTGTGCGAAGTCGGCGGCACCACTGCGCCATCGGTGCCATATGCCGTCGTGCGCGACCATTCCCAGGTGGATCCCATCTTGGAGAGGTTGCCCAGGCGGAACGCGTCGATCCACACCGGTTGACTGAAGACGATCTCCATCCGTGCCGCGCCATTGCTGGTTCCAGGCGTGCCCGCTGCGGTGCTGGCGGTGTTGTTGGTAAATCGAAGCGCGCCCCAATAAGCCGGGCTGCAATGCGTGTCATTGGGGGCAGTGCCATTTTGCGCATACACGTTCGGTGCATTCGCATCCCACATGTTGTTGGAGTAGTTGAAGGTCGCATTCACACCTGTGCCCATCCAGTTCACAAAGGTCTGCGACAAGGTTCCTGGACGTGAGGCAGGAATCCAACCAATCCCACTGGTGGAGGTCTGGCGTGTCAGTGTGCGGAAGTCAGGCATCGTCTGCCCCACCAGATTGCAAACAGGCCGTGTGACATTGACCAAGTAATCTTCGACCTCACCACTGCCTGCCGATCCTGTGGAACTGGGGTTCGAGACATTGGTCAGTCGGAACCGGGTGCTGATGCCATTGGGAACCACCGCAGCATCCGCGATCAAGATCTTGTAGATCGTGCTGACATTGTTCGTGCCATTGGCCACTGTTGCATTGGAAATCACACGTTCACCGGAGTCATCGAAGTCACCATCCAAGTTAAAATCCATCCAAGCATTCAGGTAAGCCAAGCCACCTGACGTGTTGGTCAGCCGCACCGAGACCTGCTCTTCCATTCCAGCACGCATCGTGCTCGGCAGCGTGACGCCCTCTTCATCATCGACACCGTTTGCATCATCTCCTGTGGCGGTGGTGTTCGCCAAAGTAGAAGCATCCGAATCCACTTGGGCTCCGATGCGCAACGTTGAGTTCACGGTGCTCCAAGCCGGAGGCATCGCCAGGTCATCGCCATAATCTTTGTTATCCAAATAAAGACCGGCATCAATGTGGTTGTAGATCTCACAGGGATACACGGTGAGCCAGTCACTGCGCCCTGTGATCGGGTCCGCATCGTTATCCACGCCATCGGTGAATCCCGCGACATCTTTGGGGCTGAAGCTGTAGCCCGTGGGACTCACAAACTCCACGCGATACGTTCCTGGGGCGAGGCTGAAGAAATTGTAATTGCCCGTGCTGTTGGTTGTGGTCGTGGCGATTTGAGCATTCGAGGTGTTCAAGAGATTGACCGTGATTCCAGCCAGACCAAGCTCGCCACTGTCCTGAACGCCATCCTTGTCCGTGTCATTCCACACACGATCGCCAATGCCGGCAACGGCGGTGGGATTGTTCGAAAAGGAATCATCACTCATCCCGAAGAACTTCACATCCGCTTCGCCATCGTTGTTGATGCGGAAACCAAAGATCGGAGTCGTGGTGCCAAACAGACTCACGCTGGCGACGGTAAAACAATAGGACTGACTGCTGTTGTAAGTGGACGCGAAACCGGAGTTCCAATCATAACCATATTCCGCCTCGGAGGGAGATTCAAAACGCAAGGTTCGCGCTCCGGCAATGACATTTCCATTCGCATCCAGAGGCACGAGCTCAAAGTAAGAGTTGCCAAAGCGCTCGCTCACCACAATGAAGTCACGCGGTTCAAAGCCAAAATTGAAGAGCACATCAAAGTCAGCCACACCCGCCGCAGGCATGTTCGAAACACCATCGTAATAGATGTAGTGATTCAAATTCGAGTTCGCGGTTGAGGCAATCAGCGCATTGACGAAGGCAGTCATGCCATTGCCTGTGATGGAGGTTTGCACACCGCCATTGGTCACACCCACACCTACCGTGGAGGCACTGAGATTGTTATTGCGGACGAACGATCCCCCGATGTTCACCGCATTGAGGGTCTTGGAAACTCCGCCATCATTGATCGTCACTTGAGACAGATTCAGCGTGTCATTGGTCACGGTGACATTTCCTGCTGCCGCCTCAGTCGTCTGCACCACCGCGCTGCCATTGCGTGACAATTCAACTCGAGTGATCGGCACGTTGTTTGTGCTGCCGGTCACACTGATCTTGGCATTCACAGGTGCCACGAGAAGCTGATACGTGCGCTCACCGAAACAGCCATCCCCATCCGTCGCACGAATCACAAAGCTGAAACTTCCCGAAGTGCTCGGTGTGCCGCTCAACACGCCCGTCGTGCCATTGAGCGTCAAACCAGGCGGCAAGGTGCCGGAGGCGCGTGAGAAGACATAACCGCCCGTGGTGCTGCCTGCGGCGATGAACGTGGTGCTGTAGGAGGAGCTCTGAGTCGCTGTCGTGAGCGTGGACTGTGTGGGGCACACGCTGATCACCGGACAGGGAGCGGTCAGATCTCCCAGCATTCCCATTTCATCCACCAGGACCACCGGTGCGCCTGTCACCCCCGTCAGATCTGCGGCGAAGTCATGGCGGAAGTAGAGATCAAAAAAGATCTGCCTGTTCTTGTAGTCAGTGGAGGTTGTTTTGATGCGTTCATTGAGCCCCGTGGATCCATTGTTCAGATTGAACCAAAAGCGCTTGAACTGATTGGCACCGCGATACTCAGGATAATAAATCGCATCCACCTCGAGCGGCCCGCTCTCCCAACGTTGCAGCACATTGCTGTCGTTATACCAGTAAGCATACAACTCCGCATAACGGGGACCTTTGCTCCCCTCCACGGTCATCGCATCCCGTTGCCAGCGCAGCGCATCAAAGTAAAAAGCACGCAGATCTCCCTGTGTGACTCCATTGAATTTGACCTTGAATTGCAGGGCCAAGTTCTCCCCCGTGGTCGTCCGACTCGTGGGAGGCAAGGAAGCTGTGTTGGTCGAAGGAAAGACATCGAAGGTCGTGGTCGCGCTGGTGGAATTGTAGAAGTGCAGCAAGCCATTGCGTGTGGTCGCATAGTTGTCCGCTGTGTCCCATCCACTCCATGCACGCGCCCGCCCCCCCAAGGCGGTGTTGATGGGCTGATTGCTTGAGGCATTCGCACCTCCCGCATGAATGCTCGCCGTGAGGGCCGCATTGGTATCAAAGCCCCAGGTCAATTCTGGAATGAAACTCGCGATCGTCTCCGGCGCATTCACATCATTCTGCGCCGTGCCATCC
>JAIXVB010000398.1 GCA_027483245.1 Verrucomicrobiaceae bacterium
GCGGATGATGCGCTGAAGGTCACCGATGAAGACCCTGCGAACTCCTCCAATGTGATTCTGATCTACAGCCGTCTGTCGCGAGCGAAGAGCAGCTTTGGGGGCAACAATGGTCAATGGAATCGTGAACATACTTGGCCAAACTCACTGGGAATCGATGACTCGGGACCAGCCTACAGTGACCTCTTTAACCTGCGGCCCGCCGATGTGCAGGTGAATGCGGATCGCGGCAATTTACCCTTTGATGAAAGCACCCCAGGAGCCACGGGTTATCAAAATCCAGCTTATCCGACTGCGCCGCTTTGCACCCAGGATGCGGACTCCTGGGAACCTCCTGCCATTGTGAAAGGCGATCTGGCGCGCAGCATGTTTTACATGGATGTGCGCTATGAAGGAACCAGTGGTGAAGCCAACCTTCAGCTCACGGACAATCAGGCGCTGATCACGCTGAACAACGCCAACATGGGCCGACTCAATACCTTGTTAGTCTGGCATTTGCTCGACCCTGTGGATGCCGCAGAACGGGCGCGAAATGATAAGGTCTATCAACTGTATCAAGGCAATCGTAATCCCTTCATTGATCGGCCTGAGTTTGTCAGTGCGATCTATGGAGAAGTCTTGCGCCTGAGCGTCCAGCAGGTCTCAGGACAGTATCAGCTGCGCTGGCCACTGCTGCCGCCTGACACCCAATCCAAGTTGGAAACCAGCACAGACTTGGTGAACTGGAGCAATGCCACCGTGACGGTGACGGTCGTTGGCAATGAGCGTACCGCCACGGTATCGGGTGTGGGTGGACGGCGTTTTTATCGACTGCGGCTGACTGCGCGCGATGGTTAGAAGGCAAAACCGACGGTCACGTGCAGCATGCCACCACTCTCACCGAAGCGCTTGTTGACGTTGTGCCCGTAGTCGATGCGGATCGGTCCAAAGGGTAGTTTGTAGCGCAACCCTGCACCGACGGTGGGACGAAAGTCGCTCGAGTAATCGAAAGCGCTGCTGTTGTTGCCACGGCCAAGGCTGCCGATGTCACCAAAGAAGGCGAGTTCGAGATTGGGGTAAATCTCATAGCTAAACTCAGCGTTGGCGATCAGTGCTGAGGTGCCCCCGAGCGGTGTGCCGCCGGTCGTGACAGGTCCCAGTTCACGCTCGGCAAAGGCACGCACGCTGTTCGGTCCGCCATTGAAGACCCGTGAATCGATGGGGAGATCTTCTGCTGCAGCGCCTTGGATATTCAGCAACGCAGCCCCGGCCGCGAAACGCAGCTTTTTGGTGATGGGATGATACCAGGCCCCACGCAGATCCGTGCGCATGTAACTGAGATTGGAGCCCATAGCATCCATCGTCGATTCCAGACGACCGCTGACAAACCAACCTCGCCGTGTGAGCACAGGGCTGTCGCGGCGGTCAAACATGAGACTGCCACCCAGTGTGGCGAGGGTGTAGTTTTCAGGCCCCACTTCCGCAGGCGTGAGCACATCGGTCGAGACCGTGTTGGCGGAAACGCCCCCAAACAGGGTGTAGGAGAAGGCTTTGCTGACACGACGCACGAGTTCCAGGTTCAGGCTCGTGCCATATCGCGAGTATTCGAAGAGGTTAAAGTTCTCCACCGCGAGCTGAACCGACCCGGCAAACTGCGTGTTGAAAAGGGCTGGGTTCGTGAGCTTCACAGAACCCAGAGGACCGGCGTTGCTCCAGTTCAGTTCCGAAGCCAGGGTGTTGCCCGAGTCGTTGAGATTGGTGTTGCGATAGGTCACGCCGATCTGCGGTCCGAGAAAGGTATCAAAGCCGACTTCAAATCCGAGGGTCTTGGGTCGTGTTTCCTCACCCGTGATGCAGAGATCTGCGATCGGAGGTTGGGCTCCTGGTGTCTGCTGGGGTTCGACATCCAGGCGGGCAAACATGCCTGTGTCCAGGGCGCGCTTGAACATGACATCCAGATCTTCAGCGGAGTAGAACTGCCCCTCAGCCTGATGAAAACCGGCAGACAGCACTCGCTTGGAGCCTCGACTGAATTGTTCATGCGGCACCACACGGGCGATGCGCACACGCTCTCCAGCTTGCATTTGGATCTTCACATCCACCGTGCCGCCTTGTTTTCCCAGCTGGTAGTCAGACGCTGTGGTCGCATTTAACCAACCCCGCTCGGCGGCAATGCTGGTGAGGCGTCTTTCAATCTGCTGCACCCGTGCCTCATTGAAGGGCTCCCCAGGCGTGTGGATGATCTCCGCGGTCATGAGCTTTTCCAGCGCGGGTGGAGCGCCACTGAACTGCACGCTGCCGAAACTGAAGCGCGGCCCAGGTTTCACCTCCAGGGTCAAATCACGTCGGCCCTCCGCATCTGACTGCAGGGCCGGCAGAAGTGTGGTTTCAGCCTGGAGATAACCTTCGGCTCGCAAGCGTCTCTGCACGAGTCCTGCGCCGCTTTGGAGATCTCCACTGACCCAGACAGGGTTGGCTTTGTCAGCGCCGTCTTTTTCGATGCTCGGTCGCAGGAGAAACTTGCGCAGTTCTTCCTGGGGTAGGACGAGATCACCGCTCCAGGTCACCTCTCCCACGCGCGTTTGTTTGCCTGAAAGCACAGTGAGTGAAATGGTGCCCCCTTTCAGATCCCAGCGAACTTCTGCCTCGGGCCAACCTTCGCGGATGTAATGCTGCCGTGTGAAAAAGGCCAGGTCATCGGCCAGGGGTTCCGTGGGGGAGGTGTTGCCAGAAAGGGTGAGCTGATCCTTCAGCATGCTGCTCAGGGTCTCCCAGCTGGCGGCATCTGCGCCTGTGACCTGCACGGTCACGCCGCCTTCTCGGATGCTGTAGGTTTCCGAGAGGTCCTGCGCCTGGAGCAGAGGTAGGATGACCATCATGAGCACGGCGAATAAGCGCCGAGCCGACATGATTGCGAGCGGAGGGTTTATCCGCGCTGCCTTGCCATCACTCCACATGCTGCGCCGCATCGCCCTTGAAGGTGCCTTTGTCAATCTGCCCCAGCATGTCAATGAACGCATCCTCCAGACGCCGCTCTTCGCGATGATAGTCGGTGACTTGAAATCCATCCGTGATCAAGCGGCGCAGGACACCGGCCAAAGTGACTTCATCGGTCGATTGCACGCGCAGCCGCGCTCCCCGTTTGGTTTCTTCCACAACCTGAATCAGGGGGGCAGTGAGTGCCCACTCGATGAGTTTGGCCGGCTCCCCAATGATCTGCACGTTCACCAGGGTTTCAGCCGTGGCACTGGCGCTGGCTCGAGTCATGGAGTCCGCATCGCCATGATGAACGATGCGGCCTTTGTCGATGAAGAGCAGGCTGTCACACATCTCCCCCAGCTCACTGAGAATGTGGGAACTGATGAGGATGGTTTTTCCCTCTTCCGCCAGGATGCGGATCAGCTGTTTCAGCTCGACACGCGCCTTCGGGTCCAGACCGGCAGCGGGCTCATCCATGATCAGGATTTGGGGATCGTGCAAAAGCGCACGGCCTAGGCACAGGCGCTGTGTTTGGCCCTTGGACATCTTGTTGCTCAGGCGATCTGCCAGCGGCGTGAGATCTGTGAAGTCCATGACCTCCTGAATGCGCTGGAGTCGCTCCTGCCCCTGATAACCCAGGGCACGGGCGTAAAAGTCCAGATACTCCAGCACCGTCATGTTGTCATAGGTGCCAAAGCTGTCCGGCATCCAGCCAAGCAAGCGCCGCACCTTTTCAGGGTAATGCACCACATTGTGCCCGCCAACGCGCAGAGTGCCGCCCGTGGGGTAATCCAGGGTGGCCAAAATGCGCATCGTTGTCGTTTTACCAGCTCCATTGGCACCGACAAAACCGACCACCTTGCCGTGATCAATGCTGAAGGACACATCGCTCACCGCCTGGAGTTTACCAAAGGAGCGATGCAGGTTCTCCACCACGATCGCAGGCTGGGAGCGATCGAGAACTTCCGACGAATGAGTGAGCTCTGGCATGGCGGATCAAAGAGTGGGAACACTGCCAAAAAGGACCACCTGGTCATCCTGCCAGCGGATCGAAGAAAGCGTATCCAAGGTGAAACCAGGAGCCGAAGCCGCCGTGGCAAAAAACATGTCCCGTGGAGCCGCGACTTGAGCTTCCAGGCGATCTTGAAAATGATCTCCCAGGGGCGAAACGACTTCTCTCCACCAGGTCCGCAAGGCTGCCATGTCGCTGGCTTCAAAAGCGGCGGGCTGGCCCGTGTTCACCTCACCGGTGGACTTCCACACCTTCCCTTCCGCATCGACATAAAAGACCTGCTGAGCCGTGAATCCCAGAGCTGAGATGAGCTCCGGTTTGGGCCCGGCTTTCACCTCAAAACGAGCCCGTGTCGAAAGTGCTGCCCGCAGAATCTGCCCCTGCTCGGCGCGGCTCTGAAAATAGTTCCCGCTGCGCTGAGCGCTCTGCTGGCCGAGGACCACACTTTGCGAATCCGTGCCGTTTTTCAGCTTCACCCACGGCGTGTCCGGCAGGGCCAAGGGTTCAATGCAGGCCGCTTGTTTGAGCTCAAAACCCGAGCCGATGAGCACGCCTGTGCGGCTCACCTGTTCCTGGATGACAAAACCCGCCGCCTCTGCTGGCTCCAGATTCACGAGCGTGATGCGACGTCCCTCACCGCCGATGCCATCTTGAATCAAAATGATGACCACCATCAGCAAACTAGCCCCCACGGAGAGGATCGGCGTGGTGATAAACAGCCGGTGTCTGCGCCCTGCGGGAGCCAGCAAAAAGAGGTTCACCGGTCCCACGAGGAGACCAAAAACAACGAGGAATAAAATCACCTGCCAGGAAGCAAAACTGCGCTCCCCGAGATTGCGCAGCAGCAACCAATGGGGCTTGCTGGATTCCAGATTGGCGTAGCC
>JAIXVB010000664.1 GCA_027483245.1 Verrucomicrobiaceae bacterium
ATCTTGCACTCGACGACGCTGTCACGGGTGGGGATCTCCAGACCATGAACTGCAGCGTGGGCTTTGATCTCAGGCTTGCCATTGGCCGCAGGAATGGTCACATCGCGAGTTTGTGTGCCTTTGAGCGTGCCATTTTCAATTGTGAAGGTAGGCACGACTTTGTGCCAGACTTTGGCAGGTGTCGGGCCTTGGAAATCATCGGAAAACAGGAGCTCCTTTTTCACCGCGAGGCTTTTGCTTGGGATGCGCGGCAGGTCAGCGGCGAGGGCCACAGTGCTAAGGAAAAAGGGCAGGGTGAGCAGGGGGCGGAGATTCATGAGAGGGCTAAAACTGAGCATGAGCTGTGAGCCAAGAGGTGAAAAGAAAAAAGAAGGATCTTGGTGATCCTTCACCGCAAAAAAGTTTGTCTGGCAGTGGATTCCAACGCTTTGTAAAAAAGGTTGTCTGTGCCTGCCTCTCTGAAATGCGCTTTTCTACCTCACCGATTCTTCTGCTGTGTTTGATCCTGCCTCTGGTGCTGGCCTCCTGCGGCTCCACGAATCGATTGTTAAAAGCCAAACCAGCCCCTTTGTCGCCTTTTTTTGAGCAACCCGAGCAAGCGCTGGACTCGCGCAAAAAATTGGCTTTTCACAAAGTCTGGAAGACCCAGGATAAGGAGGTGGAGGCGATCGCGGTGAAAAAACAGCGGCTCTACATAGCGCCAGTGAATCTGGAGCATCTGCGTCCGGTGAAGAAGATCCTGGTGCGCAATGAGATCTCCTGGGGCAGTATTGATCGTCGCGAAAATGAGATGGCGCTGAAGCTGCGCAATGAATTTGCCAAGGCGTATGTGAACTCGCCCAACCCCCGTTACATCATCGTGAAACAACCCGGGCCGGACACCCTGACGTTGGAGCTGGCGATTGTGGAACTGAATCCGACGAGTCCGAAGGGCAACGCGGTGAAAACGGCGCTGAAGTTCGTGGTAGGCCCGGTGGCGGGACTTGGAGGCTATTTTACCAAGGGAAACATGGCCATCGAGGGGCGGGTGCGGGACTCGAAGAGCGGCAAGTTGTTCTTCCAATTCGCCGACAATGAGGCGGACAAGATGACCTTTTACAGCTTGCGGGATTTCACGCCTTATGGCCACGCAGGTTATGCCATTCGCAAGTGGGCGGAGCAGTTTGAACTGATGACGCGCTCTGAGCCTGGGCGGAAACTGAAAGACACCTACGCGCTGACATTGATGCCGTATTGAAGCTGATCGTTGGCACGCACTCGTGTTGCAGAAGTCAGAGTCACAGATTCGTGGTCTAAAGAGAATACTGACTTGATAATCAGCACTGATGCTGGTGGAATGAACGTATCCCCCTTGAAATATGATTGCGCGCCGTTGGCTGTGGTTGGTTTTACTTTGTATGGTCATTGTCATGACCGGCGCACTGCTGTGGCCACAGCTTGAAACGAGGTCAGCGCCCAGGGAACAAGGCACGCTGGCAAAAGGGGTTACATTGACCGAAAGTCGCCCATCTGAGCAGAAGCCTGCGAGGAACCGCGTGAAGGATGCAAGCGCAGGGCAGGCAATGGCCCCAGCCGCTGAGGTGGGCGCGGCGGCAGAGGAACGTCCAGTGAATCGTTTTCAGGCACGTCTCATGGAAGGTGCGCAATTGAAGGAAACGCAAAAACAGCCAAAGACGGGGCTGGAGCCTGCGCGGGAATTCAGATTGTGGAAGACCTCGTTCAAACATCCGCTGGTGCGCGAGGAACAGTGGCTGGATGAGGCCGGAAAAGTGATCCGGCGAGAGTTCTCCGTGGCGGATCATGTGATGGTGCGCTTTCCCAAGGAAGTGTCAGAGACTGAGATCACGACCTGGGCTGAAGCGCAGGGACTGCATGTGCGGCAGATTTTGCACACGAGCGGTCTTCACCTGATTGCGAAAGCAGGCGCAACGTTGGCAACGGCGGATGAGATCTTGGCAATGGTGAAGGCGAACTTTCCAGCAACGGCAGCGGTGGTTGCTGAGCGGGATTACCTGGTGTTTCCCACCGTTTTCCCAAATGACAGCAGTTTTAGCACGCTCTGGGGCCTGCATAATACCGGCCAATCTGGGGGCACCGCCGATGCTGACATTGATGCGCCAGAAGCCTGGGACCTGACCACGGGAAGCCGTGATGTGTTAGTAGGCATCATTGATACAGGCCTGGATCGCAGTCACCCGGATCTCGCCGCGAATGTCTGGACTAACCCGCGTGAGATCTCTGGCAATGGGGTGGATGATGATCGCAATGGTTACATCGATGATGTGTCTGGCTGGGATTTCTTTGCCAATGATAACAACCCGATGGATGAGGACGACCACGGCACACACTGCGCGGGAACGATCGGTGCAGCAGGCAATAACGCGAGTGGTGTGGTGGGAGTGAATTGGCAGGTTTCCCTGGTCGGGCTGCGTTTTCTCGGACCAAGCGGCGGCAGCACAAGTGACGCCATTGAGGCCGTGAGTTATGCCACAGGACTGGGAGTGGACCTAACTTCCAACTCATGGGGCGGCGGCAGTTCCAGTTCTCTGCTGCAAAGTGCGATTCAGGCCGCAGGTGAGGCAAACATCCTCTTTGTGGCAGCCGCTGGCAATGATGGGACCAACAATGACACCATCCCGCACTATCCCAGCAACTACACGAACGCGAATGTGATCTCAGTGGCCTCCAGCACCCGCACAGACTCACGATCCAGCTTCTCGAACTATGGTGCCACCAGTGTGGATCTGGCGGCACCAGGTTCGGCGATTTTGAGCACCATTCCTGGTGGCGGTTATGCCTCTTTCAATGGCACCTCCATGGCGGCCCCGCATGTGTCTGGAGCCCTGGCTTTGCTCAAGAGTGTCGCTCCACTGATGTCAGCCGCAGAGATGAAAGCCAAACTGCTCAGCACGGTGGACAGGGTGGCGGCCTTCAACGGTCTGACAACGACGGGAGGCAGACTCAATGTGGGGCGCTTGATCGAGGAATCCGCAGGAGCCCAGCCCGTGATGAGTGCAGCCCAAATCGTGGAAGCACCAGGAGGCAATGGCGACGGCATCATCAATCCAGGTGAGGCTTTTCGGATTCTTCTGACCGTGACAAATCGTGGCTTGGAACCAGCCACGAATGTGCAGGTGCAGCTCTCGAAGACTACGGCGGGAACTTCACGATTCGATGTGACACAGAGCAGTCTGAATCTGGGCACACTTGCCGCAGGAGCTTCTGTAACGCCGAACAACCCACTCGCCCTCACCAGCTCTGCGACCGGTGCGACACCCCACAGTGAAGACTACACCCTAACGCTCTCGTTTGGTTCTCCTGCGCAATCTCGGACTCAAAGGGTGAGTTTGAATCTCTTCACCTCTTCAACGATTTCAGGATTGGTGACCGAGGTTGAAAATGGGGCCGTGATTCCGGGGGCTGCCGTGACCTACACAGGCACGACGAGTGGATCCATTTCTGCTGACAGTGCCGGGCGCTACAGTTTCACCGTGACGGATGGTAGCTATCAAGTGAAGGCTCGCGCGGCAGGGTTTGTGGCCAGTGCCGAGGTTCCAGTCACGGTACCCCCGAGTCGAGCCAATTTGGACTTCGCTCTTGGCGTGCCACGGCTGCAACTAACACCTCCAGAACTCACGGTTGGACTGCATTCCGGAGATCAAACTGAACGAATAGTAATGGTGGGCAACCGCGGCACGGTGCCTTTGACCTGGAACCTGAAAATTCAGCGCACGGCGGCTGCGACTCAAAAGCTGACTCCGTTGCCATCGGTGTCATTGCCGGTGCAGTCCGTGGATTCGGTGATCCAAACGAGTGGAACTCACAAGACAACGCAGATTCGAGAAGCTTCGGCACTGAATGTCCAGCTCGGTTCACTGACTGGCATTAGGGTTGGGGTAGTGGAAAATTCTTGGGATCGGTCCGTGATTCTCAACGACCTCACAGCGCGAGGAGCCACTATAGAGACTCTGCGCATGCCGTTCACCGCGTCCGCATTGAATGCGGTTCAGGTGATCGTGATTGATGATCAAATCTACAGCGCGAGTTCGCTCGACATTGAACTGCTGCGTTCTCGTGTTCGAGAGGGAGCGGGCCTGCTTTGCGAAGCAGACGACTCTGCATCGATCACCAAGATCAATCAGCTGTTTCAAGACACAGGCGTGGTTGCGACCTACCTGGGTTATCGCACTTTGACTTTGACCCACATCGTTGCGCACCCGATCACGAATGGCGTGACCAGCCTGCGTGAGGTGGATGTGGGCGCGGCAGCTTCGGTTAGTGGAGCTGCCAGAGCCCTGGTCTATGAGCCTGGCGGTCAGGTGCATGCAGCCATTACAAGCCTTGGCTCGGGTTCACTGTTCTTCATCGGCAATGAGATTCTGGACTCCACCAACTACAACACAGGAGATGGACGTCTGTTTGCCAATCAGATCATCGATGGCTTGGTGGGATCATCGGGTTGGTTGACCGCGACTCCCATGACCGGAACGGTCAATCCTGGTGAAACGCTGCCAGTCACGTTTGCGTTTGATGCCACAGGGCTGACGGACCCGCGATACGATGCGAACGCGGTCTTTACCAGCAACGATCCAGATTCTCCCGAGACTGAAATGGCCCTGCGACTGAATGTGATTCTCACGCCAGTGATTCGCCTGAGCGAGCCTGAGATTCGCTTTGGAAATCGCGTCCAAGGTGTGGCCGCACAAAAGAGCATCAACATCACCAATACAGGTTCAGGGCCTCTCAATGTAAGTCCGCCAGTGCTGCGCGGAGAGGATGCAGCAGCCTTCCGTTACAACCCCGCCACGGCCTTTACAGTCGCGGTGGGACAACAACGCACCCTCACCGTGGACTTCATTCAGGATGAGATCGGCGAGTATGAAGCTGAGCTTGTGTTGAGCAGTGATGACCTGCGAAATCCGGAAGTGGTGGTTCCCATTCACGCCGCACGCACTTTAGCTCCTGACATTGTTCTCACACCGGCCGCTGTGACGAGTGTGGTGCTGCGTCAGGGGGCTAAAACAACACGCAATTTTGTCATCCTGAATCGTGGCAAAGGCCCTTTGGATTGGCAGGTCACCACGCCTACCATGCCCTCCTGGCTAAAACTGCCGGTGACTTCCGGCACGGTGGCTCCAGGTGCACGCTACACACTTCAGGTCCACTTTGATGCGTCGGCTGAACCGGTGGGAGTTTTCGCGCCTCTGGTTCTAGCGCTGACCACGCAAGATCCCCAGACTCCAATCCTCAATCGCACGCTCAAACTGCAAGTCACAGCGGCCCCTCAACCGGTGCTGACTCCCACCGCGATTTCCTTTCCTGCGACCTTTGTGAAAGGCCAATCCCGCCGCTCGTTCACGGTTCGCAATGCAGGAGCCGCACCACTGGCACTGAGCAGCGCCTTTTCGACCAATCGAACAGCCTTTGCTCTGGTTGATCGTTTGCCGATCACGGTGCCGGCGGGTGGATCTGTGGAATTGTTTGTGGATTTCAAACCCCAGACCCTCGGCACGCATCGCGGCAGCTTGACCTTCCCAACCACCAGTGTCGCAGGCAATGTGGCTGTCACGTTGGTTGGCGAGGCAACAGTGGCTCCGAAACTCACCCTCACTCCTGCGAGTATCAACGTGACCATGGCCCCCGCAGCTCAAGCCTCTTCGACGGTCACGTTGTCAAACACTGGGGGAGCTCCCTTGCAGTGGCTGGCATCGGTGGATCAGCTCGACACGCTTCCAAGTCTTCTACAGAGGTTGGATTTGATGGCTGGAAAGATCGTCGAACTGGTGCCAGATGCCTATGCCTTCAAAGAGGGTGTTTCGGGGACTCAAATCGTCACGGGAGGCACCATCCAAGGAGGCAGGCCACTCTTCAATCGCGGCAACCAAATCTCGACCAATCTATTCGGTCCCGTGCCCTACTCGAATCGTCGCGTGCTCAAACACCGAGCCTTTGGTCCCGCGGGCAGTTACTTCACGCTCAAGCATGAAGCTGGATTGTTTGCCGCCGTGGCAGAGCTGGATGGTGTCAGTGAGTTCACGATTCAAGGGACCTTGAATACTAACCATGACCGTTCCACTCACGAGGTTACCCTGAGCTATGAAAAAGAAGACAAGAGCTACAGTGCCCATGTCCGATCGGTGGAGGGCGGGGAATTGCCATCGGCAGTCCAGATGATCATTTATGAAAATCGCGCCAATGTTCAGGCGTGGGTGGATTCCAATTCATCCTCACAGTTTCAAAAGATACAAGGACTTCAAAACACAAAAAGAGTCTATTACCTGCTGTTATCACGTCGCCAAGGTAGGGACCTGAGCACCGACTCTCTCCGTTTCATTTTTCAGGCGTTCATTGATTCGGTTGTTCGACCGACCTGGCTGACAGTGAACCCGCCTTCAGGGAGCACGATTGCAGGTGAGAGTAGCGCTATTCATTTAAGCCTGAACTCTTCAAGATTACCTGCGGGCAATCATCAAGCTGCGGTGATTGTGCAAAGTGATGATCCAACGAAGGTGTCTTCAAGAGTGCCTGTGAATTTAAAGGTCACGCCGGCGACAGAAATCGCATTTAGCCCAGCCAGTCTGCACAGCAACGAGGTCTGGTTAGGCCGCTTCGTGGACATGACGTTGATTTTACGCAGCACTGGAAACACTGCGCTGAAGGTGGAGAGCCTGATCTCAAGTTCTCCCGAGTTGCAAATACGAGGTGACATCCCTTCCTTCGTGCCAGCTTGGACTGAAGTGAGCATTCCAGTGCGCCTGACGCCAAACCACAAGGGCCGATTCAGCGCCGAAATCGTCTGCCGCAGCAATGCATCGCAAAACCCGGTGATCACCGTTCCCGTGACTGCCGATGTGTTCACACCTCCAAGCATTGCGGTGAGTCCCAGCGCCATTGAGGTCACTCTCGATCCTGGAGTGCAAGAAACACAGACATTGCGAATCACCAATGCCGGAGAATTGCCACTGAATTGGAATGGGGTCGCGACTCGATTCAGTTCATCCCAAGGAACAGGAAACCTCCAAGACGTCTTGGATTCGATCAACACTCACCAGGCCTCTCTCACGGCACTCATTCCCAATCTCTACAACTTTTCAGAGGGTATTGTTGGCAATAGCATCAACGACGGTGGCGGCGACATGTATGACGGCGGTAACATGTTGGGTTCTAATCTCAGCACGTCTTTCATTCCATATTCAGACGGCGTGATCGGGTCGCATTCTGCGCTTGGCACCAGCGGCAGTTATTTCACGAAAAAACATCCCGGTCTGTTTGTGATGGCGGCCGATTTGGTCGGTGCCACGCGGTTTTCCATCAGCGGAAATTTAGGGGCCGATGGTGGAGGTTCTTCTTCGGGGGGAGTGTTCACCCGCCAAGTCGGCGGTATCAGTTACAAAGGTTTTTTCAAACGTGTTTATGGTGCCTCAGATCCCTCGGTGAACCATCTGATCATCGTTCAGGATCGTCCAGGCTTAGCGCATGAGTTTGAAGCCAATACCGACCGCGATGACCACCGGGTGACGGGGCTCAGTGGCGCAACTCGACTCTACTACCTGCTCTTCGCCACCAATAGTGGCGGGCTCGTGACTGATCAAACCGTGACTCAATTGATGGATTCGTTTCTCGAAAACATCGCCCGAGGAAGTGCTCCTCAGTGGTTAGCGCTCAGTCAAAACTCAGGTTCGGTCGGAGGCGCGAGCAGTCTGGAGATGACGGCTCGACTGAGTTCCCAAGATTTGGCTCCAGGTTCGTATTCTGCGGTGTTGCGCTACACCAGCAATGCCTTGGTGGCTAGCACAGTAGAGGTGCCTATCAGGCTAACCGTCAACGCCAAAGCTAAGCTGCGCGTAACGCCCGGGAATCTTGAGTTTCCGGAAACTTTTATCCAGGCCAGCCAGCAGCTGCCCTTGGTCCTGCGCAATGTCGGCAATGAAACTCTCAACATCTCCAATGTGACGAGTAATCACCCGACGCTGAGTCTGCCTGGCACGACTTTTCCGATCAACCTCGCCCCCAATCAAGAACGTACTCTGACGATTCGTTTTCAGCCGACTACGGTTGAAGCCATCACAACGTCACTGACCGTGCAGAGCAATGCGGACGGTGGCAGTTTGACTCCGGTGCCCGTAACCGCACGCGGCATCGTGGGCCCAACACTCGCGCTCAATCCACAGAGCCTCACCGCCAGTGTCAATCCGGGCACGTCTGTGCCTACGGTCTTTAATGTCATGAATACTGGGGGTGCTAACTTGACTTGGAACGCCACGCTGAGTGCGGGTTCGATGAACACCTGGGCACAGTTGAGCACCACTTCGGGAACCACTGCTGGTGGAGCATCATCGCCTCTGACGCTGACATTGAACCCAGGATTTAATGTCTTGGCTGGCACCTACTCGGGTCAAATCATCCTCTACAGCAATGATCCGGTGAATACTGCACCGCGTCAGATTCCGCTGTCCATCACGGTCACCGCAAAACCCAATATTGCGGTCAATCCCTCGGTCGTGGTTTTTCAAGACACCTTTGTCGGCGGTCATCGCCAGCAGTCATTTCAGCTTCAAAACACGGGCAATGCCTCGCTCATCATCAGCGGTATCACTTCGAACTCATCTGTTTTTGAAATGAAGGCGACGACCTATCCTCAGCAGATCGCGCCGGGGGGCGGTGTCTTGCTGACAGCTGCCTTCACACCATCTAGTTTGGGAGTTGCCTCGGGCAGTCTGACTGTGAGCACCAATATCGCTTCGGCACCCACACTGACGATTCCTCTGCAGGGCACTGGCATCGCTGGACCGCAGATGTCCGTCAACCCGACACGAGTCGATGCAACCTTGGAAACACCGAACGCTTCACAGCACCTGCTGACGATCACCAATTCAGGAGGAGCCCCATTGAATTGGACTGCTCAACTCGTCGATGTGGATGATTCGGGATCAGGCAATGCCGAGGGCAATTTAGCTTCAGTGCTGACGCGCTTGGATAGCACGCATTCACAATTGACCAGTCTCGTGCCCAATCTGTATCTTTTCACTGAAGGGGTCACAGGCAACAGTATCTTAGATGGTGGCGGTGACATGTATGACGGAGGAAACATGCTTTACACCAGCATCGATAGCAACGCGTCCATCCCCTATTCGGATGGGGTGGTGACGACTCATGGCTCCACGGGGCCAGGGGGGCGTTACTTTACCCGCAAACATCCAGGACTGTTTGTTTTTGCAGCTGATTTAGATGGGGCGAGTCTATTCAGAATCGCGGGGGATCTAGGTGCCGACGGAGCAGGGAATGCCACCGGCAGCATCTTCACCCGCAGTGCCAATGGTGTGACTTACAAAGGGTTCTTCAAACGTGTTTTTGGAGCCAGTGACCCGTCTGTGAATCACTTGATCATTGTCGAGGATCAGCCGTCTCTTGCACGAACCTTTGCCGGCAGCACCAACAGTGATCTGCATGAGATCACGGGGCTGAGCGCCAATACGAGGCTTTATTACCTGCTCTTTGCCAGCAACAACGGTGGTCAGATTAGCGACAGCACAGCGACCGCCATCATGGATCAATTCATCCAGAATGTGGCAGTGGCGCCAGAAGCAGGATGGGTCTCTTTGACAGTTCCCAGTGGCACGGCAGCCGCTGCAGGCGGCACTTCTGCCACTCAAGTTCGGCTCAATTCCGAAACACTGCAGCCGGGGAACTATCAAGCAACCGTCCTTCTCAACAGCAATGCAACGAGCGGCTCGATCCGAGTGCCAATCTCGTTGGCTGTCACTCCCCGTGCTCTCGAGGTCATTCCACGGATGATACAAGCGTCGTCACTCACCGGCATGGTGCCTCCTATTTCCCGAGTGGAAATTATGACCCAATCGGGCAGCAACAGGGCCTGGACTGCCCGCACCACGGCTTCCTGGTTGACGCTTTCGGTCACCTCAGGCACTGGCAATGCCAGCCTAGAACTCAGCTTTGCAAGTGATCGTGCGGTCGGCTCTCATACAGCTTCAGTGATTGTCCAGTCGGGAGCACTGAGTTTCACGATTCCAGTGACTCTGCACGTGCGGGCTCCGACTTTCACCAAGCTGCTCACGGATTATCGTCGGGATCGTATTCTGGGACTGGTGATGGATCGCAGCAGCGGCAATTCTCTTTTGGTGGCGCTCAATCCTGCGACCTTGGCTTTGCAAAATAGCGTGATTTTACCGCGTCAGATCACGGACATGGACATCACCACGGATGGTCTGACGCTCTATGCAATCAGCTTTGGTGACCGCAACATCAGCCAAGTGGATTTGGAGACTTTCTCCGTGCAGACGACAAAACCGATAGCCGCAGTCGCGGATTCTGGAACCACTGCACCCTATCATTATAACATCCGGGCAGGACGACCGGGCATGGTCTATTACACCGACGCTTCTTCGACGCCTGCCTTGCATGCCTACGATTTCGGCAGCGGACGTGACGTCGCAGCGTCCTTGCTCAATGGCAGTCGTGGCATTGATGAATTCGAAGTGACGCCTGATGGCAACACCCTCTATGCGCGATCGCAATCTGGGTGGTCCACCACGGTGCAGCCCAATGCCACTGTGCTTGCCCGCGTGAGCATCGCTGGAGAGTCGCTGTCGCAGACGCAGGTCACCTCGTTGATTCAGACTCATGATCTCCTCGGTCATCCAGTCCTGTTTCCATTGAGTCGTGAAGCTGTTTATTCTCAGGATGCACGTTTCAATGCGGCCAACCTCACGGCTGGGCCAGTGAGACAGTTTTCAGGTCATCGACTGCTCGCTGCTTCGGCTTATGGAGACGTGGTGGTCTCGACACAGTCCGTTTTGAATGCCAGCAGTGGGGCCATTTTAAAATCATTCCCTGCCGCCGTTTCCCTGGCAGCATTCAGTGGTGATCAGGTTCGTTTGGTGGGTTTTAATCCCAACACCCAAGCGCTCTTCAGTCTGGCCACGTCGGAATGGGGTGGGCTTCCTCCCGCTGCCTTTGCGCCTGGTATTCCGGTGGCTTCGGTGCAGCCGCTGGACCTGTCGGGACTCACTTGGCGCGCGGATCCCTTGGCGGCCAGTTATGACGTGTTCATGGGGACGGATCGCGCAGCTCTTGAAGTTGCCACTACCTCAACGCCTGGCCTCTATCTCGCGAGCACCTCAGGAATCAGTCTCGATTTTTACCCTGGCCAACTTCAACCCGGAACGACTTATTACTGGCGGGTGGACCGTCTGGCACCTGATGGTACTCGAACGTCCGGGAGTGTCTGGAGTTTCCGTGTTCCGGGGGTGATTACGCCTACCACCAGTCTGACTCACCAAAGTGTGTTGGGCTTGGGAACTCAACATCAAACGAGCTTCTCTTTGAGCGCATCCTCACCGACCACCGAATGGCAGCTCAGCTCAGATTCTCCCTGGGTCACGCTGGGGCAGGGGACCGGCACGGGCAATGCCACTGTTACGGTCACTTTGAATTTGCTCAACCTGCCTGCGGGCATCTCGCAAGCCATCATTTCACTTCGTTCAGGAGGGGATATCTTCAGCATTCCTGTCAGTGTCTCGATGATAGGCACCCTCAATCTGGTAAAGCTGGCTGCGGATCCGAATCTGCCGCAGATTTACGCGCTGCATCGCGATGAAGTGGCGCCTTTCAGTTCCAGCCTTCTTTGGATCAATCCAGCGACTGCGCAGATCACACATTCCACGTATGTCGGTGCCCAGGGCATCGACTTCGCCATTCACGGGGAGGATGATCGACTCTATGTGTTGTTAGAAAACGGGCTGCGCGTTCGTGCTGTCCGACGCCAATTCACGCGTGAGAGCACCGCCACATGGACGACGAGCCCTGCGGCCGAGGCCATTCACCGCGCTTCTGTGTCCAACGTCCTTCTGCGTCTGCCCTCGGGAAATTCCCCCAACGTGGTGATGCTCAGTGGTAGCAACGGCAGCCTGATCAGTTCTCTGACGACCACGAATCCTTGCATCACGACGGTCAACGCCACGGGCACTCGTTTTTTCAATGCTTCCGCTGCCGCCATTTCTCGTTGGAACATTTCCTCCACGGGACTCAGCAATCAATCCAGCCTCACACTCACCAGTGCGGCGGTGGGGACCACGCTGATTGATTCGGCTGACTCGAGTCGGCTTTTTTACCGACAAATGGCCTACACGACGCAGACGCTTGGCTTTGCCAGCACGATCGGGGAAAATGTCATCGCCAGTTCTCCCACGGGAGAAATTGCCTACACCGCCACGCAGGGGCTCCATGCGGTTACCAAAGAACCGCTCATTCAGCTCAGCACACCGGCGACAGCTGCGGCTGCCAGCGCTGATGGCGGCCACCTGATCACTTACAACTCCACGACGCGAGCACTAACGCATCACAATGCGCGCCGGATTTATGTCTCTGCGAATGCCAGCGACTTTGGTGAGGTGCTTGTCGGCACGTCCAAAACTCAGTCGTTCAATGTGAGCAATCTCTCTGACCTTGACATCACCCTGAACTTCAATTCCACCAACGCTGCGTTCTCCGGCCCGACAACACCTGTCACTCTCAATCGCGGGCAGAGTGCGGCTCTTGCGGTCACGTGGATCCCTCTGAGCACCGGGCCACAAACCACCACGCTCACGTTCAGCGTGGCGGGTCAGCCAAGCATGACGTTCACTCGTGAGGTCACGGGCCTAGCCGTCACCGAGCTTAACGCGCAAATGTTGATCGATTTCGAAATCAATCCGCCTGGACCTGGGCAACAAGGTGGCGGAGCAAATTACAGTGAAAATGGGTATTCCTTTACCACGCCGAACAGCATCCTGCGAATCGGGGCCAATTATACAAACCGGCCAAACAATGGCACGCCCCACATCGCCCCTTTGTCGGGCCAACTTCCACTCACCATCACGCGCGGTGGTGCTCCCTTCACGCTGCTGCGTGTTGACTTGGCTGAGTACAGCTATGTCTTCGCAGCTCCCAAGAACATTGTCTGGACCGGAACCAAGGTGGGCGGCAGTATCGTTACCGCGACGTTTCGAATCGATGGTCAGACGGATGGCACAGGGCCTCTTGCGGACTTTGAAACCTTTACCTTTCCCAGCACCTTTACCCAGTTGACCTCGGCTTCAGTGACTGTGGACGTCTATGCCATGGATAATATAGTGCTGAGGAATGAGAACGGCTCCACGGCCTTGACTGCACAGCCAACCACACAGGCTGACACGGTTTATCATGCGGAGCCCTTGGATTTGGATCAGGATGGCCAGCCCGATGCCAGCTCGCTGAAGCTACTCCAAACAGAGACCCAAGGTGCCATCACGACCCATTGGTTGAGCTACACTCGCAAAGCCGATCTTGAGGATGCCTTGTTTGGCATAGAGGCGAGCCAGGACGGTGAAAGCTGGATCAGTCTGACTCCGGACCTGGATTACAAGGTGGAAAGCATCACGCCCATTACCGACAGCCAAGAGGAGCGCGTTCGTTTGCGCATCGAGAGCACTTCCTCCGCCACTTGGCGTTATCGGCTCACTCTGCGGCCCTGATGAAGGCGGACTTGCCAGCGATGGTTAGATCAAAGCTACAAATGAAAGACGGTGTCACCTCTGAGAGATGACACCGTTTTTGAAGAGCGTATGACGCTTACAGAGCCTTGGCGTAGAGATCAGACACAGCGGTCCAGCTCACCACATTCCAGAAAGCGGCGATGTAGTCAGGGCGCTTGTTTTGATATTTCAGGTAGTAGGCATGCTCCCAGACATCCAGAGCCAGGATGGGGGTGCCGCTGCCGTCCATGAGCGGGTTGTCTTGGTTTGGCGTGGAAGTGATGGCGAGTTTGCCATCCTTGACGACGAGCCAGGCCCAGCCTGATCCGAAACGGGTGACGCCAGCTTTAGCGAAGGCTTCTTTGAAGGCATCAAAGCTGCCGAAAGTGGCAGTGATGGCATCAGCAAGGGCTCCGGTCGGTGCACCACCTGCATTCGGAGCCAGAAGCGTCCAGAACAGGGAGTGGTTGAAGTGTCCACCGCCGTTGTTGCGGACGGCTGCTTGGATATCCGCAGGAACGGTGCTGATGGCCTTATTCAGGTCTTCGATGGAAAGAGCTTCAAGCTCAGTTTTGCCAGCAAGCGCGTTGTTCAGGTTGGTGACATACGCATTGTGATGACGGTCATGGTGGATCTCCATGGTCAGGGCGTCGAAATGAGGCTCGAGCGCAGCTTTGTCGTAAGGGAGGGGGGGAAGTGTGTGGGGCATATGGGTTTGGTTTGGTGTTTGGGTGTTGAAGGTTGGCAAGGGATACGTCGCTGAGCAAGGGGGAAGGTGTAACATCCGCGATGCTAAAGTCTGGCCACGAAATCAGGACCAAACTTGCTCATTCCGGTAGGCTGCGGGGGAGGTGTTGCGATATTGGCGCAGCACCCGGCTCAGATAGTGACGATTCACCAGTCCGCATTGCTCGGCGACTTCTTCAATGCTGGCCTCATCCTGACGGAGCTGGCGGCAGGCTTCGTCGAGACGGTAATCGAGCAAAACTCGCATCGGGGACTGTTGCAGCTCCATCTGAAAGAGATGGTTGAGGTTTCGGACGCTGACCCCAGCAAATCGGGCGATCTGGGCCGCCGTCAGTTTGAGACTGAGATGGGCGCTCATGAAATCCAGGGCTTTGAGCACTCTGGCATCCGTGCTCTGTGCGCTCCAGACACTCTCAGGCAGCAGCGCCAGGGCCTGAGAGACAAATTGAATGGTCAGCCAGGGAAAGCGCTCGTTGGGATCACGGGTGGAAAGCTGATCGACCAAACTGACCAAGGACGACGTGGCCGTGAACTCATAGATGCCAGGAGCGGCCCGGTCCGCCAGTCGGCCCAGTTTGAAGTGCGCATACCATTTGGTGAAGTGGCTGTGCATGACCGTGCTAAAGGTGGTGTGCGGCGGGATCAGATAAAGGTGACCTGGGAAAAGAGGCGTTTGTTTTCCCTCGATTTCCACAATCCCTCCGGCACTCAAAGGCCAATAAAGCCGCCAGTAAGGGTCGGTAAAGCGTCGCAACTCCCACTCATGCAGCTCAATTTTCCGCGTGGCCAAAATGTCCACCGTCACGCTCGGGTAAGTGATCGTCCGCCGCCCCTGCACACGATGAGCCGAATCCGTCGGCACGACACTGAGCAGGGAGGGAGGGGAAGACATGGCGGTATTGCGAAATACGACACAAGTCTGGCGGATGCGTGCATGGAAGGCAAGGCGCGGATGATTCAGGATAGAATCCCTCAACATAACCAATCAAGACCATGGCCGACATCAGCACCAGCGCAGCAGACAAGAAGGAAAAGGAATACTTCACCAGCGTCCCTCAGGAGACACCGGGTTTCTTCCTCAAAGGTTCCCACCAGTATGATTGGGGTCTCAAAAATCGCCTCAGCCAAGTTTTCAATCCGAAGGACGGCCG
>JAIXVB010000722.1 GCA_027483245.1 Verrucomicrobiaceae bacterium
AGGCGATGGCGCAGGGCCGGCAAGGCAAGAGCTTCGATATCATCCACCGTGACATGCGTGCGATTGTGCAAGAGAGCACGCACTTTGCCCGCGAGAACGAGCATTTGGCTGGCGCGAGGCCCGGCCCCCCAGCTGAGCATCTCCTTCACATAAGGAAGCGCATCCACTTCGTTCGGGCGCGTGGCTCGAACGAGATCGAGCACGAAGTCGGTCACATGATCCGGCACTGGCACCTTGCGCGCCAGGGCCTGTGCGGCCTGCAGTTCTTCAGCGGTAATGACCGCTTCAATTTCCTCCTGCGCTCCCCCCGTTGTCCGGGCAATGATTTCACGCTCTTCTTCACGATTTGGATAATCCACTTTAATCAGGAAGAGGAACCGGTCTTTTTGCGCCTCGGGCAGCGGATAGGTTCCTTCTTGTTCGATGGGATTCTGAGTCGCAAGCACAAAGAATGGCTTCGGCAGCGTGTAGGTCGTTTGGCCAACGGTCACACATTTCTCCTGCATGGCTTCAAGCAGCGCTGCCTGCGTCTTCGGAGGTGTGCGATTGATTTCATCAGCCAGAATGATCTGCGAAAAGATCGGACCCTGCTGGAAAACCAACTTCCGGCGACCTGTCTCAGCATCTTCCTGAATGATCTCTGTCCCGGTGATGTCCGCAGGCATGAGATCAGGCGTGAACTGAATGCGCCGGAAACCCAGGTGCATGGCATCGGCCAACGATTTGACCAGGAGCGTTTTGGCCAATCCTGGCACACCTTCCAGCAGGCTGTGACCTCCCGCGGCGATGGCGATGAAGACCTGCTCAATGACGGCATCCTGGCCGACAATGCGCTTGCTCAGAGCAACTTTGAGTTTGTTGAAACCGGAAACGAGAGAGGCAGCAGCAGCGGTGTCGGACATGGGAAAAGAGCGAGGGACAAAGGAGACCAAGAGACACGCTGGCAAAAAGCGGAATCTTTCCAGCCATGTGTGTGCGCTGACTACAGGCGGCGGCCCGTTTTGGCAAGCTTTTGGGCATGCCAAGCCCCAAAGCACCTGACTCAACAAGAACGACTCCTTGAATTCAGCCTTTAAACCAAGCCTTTTTGGCGTTTGGCATGAATCGCGGCGGAGTATTCGCTGCTGTTGAAATCAACGTAGGCCTCGGAGAGATCGGTGGTGTAAACGATGTGATGAGCGGTGCCTGAGTTCAGATCGATCGTGACCGAAAAACGGGGTTCTTTGACGACTTTTTCAAGATCACCCACGGGCGTTTTTGAAGTGAGCCCTCCTTTGCAGGCAATGATGCCCCCAAAATAGATGTCGATGAGTTCCTCACGGATACGGGCTCCTGAATAACCCACCGCATGGATGATGCGGCCCCAGTTCGGGTCACTGCCATTGAAGCTGCATTTGACGAGCAGCGATTTAGCCACGGCTTCAGCTGCCTTTTTGGCATCGGCCTGCGTGCGGGCATTGCGGACTCGAATCTCGACGAATTTGGTGACTCGTTCTCCATCACCCACGATCATCTTGGCGAGTTCCATCATGACCTTCTGCAAGGCACAGCGGAAGATCTCGATCTCAGGACTGCCTTTCTTGATCGGGGCGGCTTCTGCTTGGCCATTGGTCATGACGATGACCGTGTCATTGGTGCTGGTATCTCCGTCGATCGTGATGCGGTTGAAGGACTGATCAACGGCGAATCGCATGGCGCGTTTGAGTTCATCGCGCGAGATCTTAGCATCGGTCGTGATGAAGGAAAGCATGGTAGCCATGTTCGGGCAGATCATGCCCGCACCTTTGGCGATGCCACCGATGCGAAAGCTGCCCCCCTTTGGCAGGGGAACTTCGATGGCATAGGATTTCGGCTTCGTGTCACTGGTCATGATGGCGCGCGAGGCGTCTTCATTGCCATCATGAGTGAGTTTGCTCGCCAGTTCTGCCACACGTGGGGTGATGCGCTGGATGGGCATGTTCATGCCGATGATGCCCGTGGAGCAGACGAGAACCTGACGCTGGAGGATACCCAACGCCTCTGCCGTGGCCTTGCACATGGCCTTGGCGTCTTGAATGCCCTGGACCCCTGTGCAGGCGTTCGCATTGCCACTGTTCGCGATGATGGCGCGGGCATCGCCATTTTTCATGTTCTGCTGACAGACACGAACGCAGGCTGCCCGAACTTTATTCGTGGTGAAGACAGCATCGGTGATGGTGGGGAAATCTGAGGTAATGAGTGCCAGATCGAGGCGTGTGGCTTCGGGGTTTTTGATGCCGCAAGAGATGGCGGCAGCGCGATAACCACGAGGAGCTGTGACGCCCCCTTCGATGACGGTGAAGGCGACACGGGATTGGCCGCAGGAGTCGATGTCTTGAGCTTTCATCAGATGTTCATGAGTCCTGCAGTGGATTCCCAACCGCAGACGAGGTTCATGTTTTGAACGGCTTGGCCAGAGGCTCCTTTGCCAATGTTATCTTCTGCACTGAGAAGGATGAGACGATTGGCCCGTGCATCGTAGGCCCAGCCGATGTCCACGAAATTGGTGCCGACGACGTGTTTCGTGTCGGGGCTTTGATTGCGACCGAGAAGACGCACAAACGGCTGGGCGTCATAGGCGCTGCGCAGGGCTTCTTCGACCTGCTCCACCGTGACGCCTGGAGCGAGGTCGGCAAACGTGGTGCTGCAGATGCCGGAGTGAACGGGCACGAGATGGGGGACAAAGCTGAGACGCACCTCGAATCCAGCTGCGGCGGTGAGTTCTTGGCTGATCTCGCTGAGGTGACGATGCTGCGGGACGCTGTAGCTGCGCAGACTGTTCTGCACTTCGCAGAAAAGCAGAGGCACGCTGGCATTGCGCCCTGCCCCGCTGGCACCGCTCATGCTTGAAACGGCGAGGGGAGCGGAGCTGAGCAGACCGGCTCTGAAAAGCGGAATCAAAGGCAGCAGGATGCTGGTGGGATAACAACCTGGACAGGCGATGAGGCGAGCCGCTTTGATGGCTTCCGCATGAATCTCAGGCAAGGCGTAAACGGCTTCATCCAAGAGCTCTGGAGCAGGATGCTCATGCGCATAAAATTCCTGATACACAGCAGGGCTGCGCAAACGAAAATCGGCACTGAGATCGATGACTTTGATCCCTAGCTCGAGCAACGGTTTGGCAAACTCCACCGACACTCCATGAGGCAGGGCCAGGAAAGCAATCTGGGCTCCGGCTTCCTTGAGTGCAGCCGCATCTGGATGCGTGAAACTGAGCGTGTCCGCCACTCCGACGCCACGGAAACGTGGGAACTCCGCAGAAAGAGCCTTGCCAGCCAGAGCGCGTGAGGTCACGGCCACCAGCTCAGCATGGGGATGACGCAGCAGCAAACGCAAGAGCTCGATGCCAGAGTAGCCACTGGCACCAACGACGGCGACTTTGATGGGAGAGGACATTTCGGGAGGGGGCCGAGTATGCCGTCCCTGCGAGGTGTCGCAACCATGATTTGACGCCGCCCATCGAAGTATCTGCAACTTCAGCGTTTCCATCGCAGAGGATCGGCGAACAAGAGGCCGAAAAAAGGCGCGGATTCAAGAGTAGGACACTCGATAGCAAAGTCGTTTGGGAAGTGACTGCGCGGACCGCAAAATCTTTGATCGGCAAGCTTCCAAAAAAGAAACCCAGCCGATTGGCTGGGTTCGCTTTGTTGTTTTCTTTCGAATGAAGATGGTGGGCAGGGCTGGGTTCGAACCAGCGTAGGCGTAAGCCAGTAGATTTACAGTCTACCCCCTTTAACCACTCGGGCACCTACCCATATCCTTTCGGAAGGGCCGCTACGATGCCAAGTTCCATCCCTTTGGCAAGAAGCTTTTGCTTCTCTTTTCAACTTTATCTTTCACGCCTTGGGCGACGTGATTTTTGATGCAGGGATGGATTCGGCTGAGCGGCATGAAGAATCTTGAATCCACGGGCTTCGATGATCGTGCTGGAATGAAGGAACAGCTCCTTCAACACGTTCTCATAAGGCAGATGTTTGTTGGCGACGAGCCACAGATGGCCATGCGTTTTCAGCGACTGTGCAGCAGCGGTGATGAACTTTACTCCCAACAAGGGTTCAGCATCGCGTCCGTCATGGAAGGGCGGATTCATCACGACGGCATCATAAACAGCGTCGTTCAAACCTGCGGCCACATCATGCCAGCGCAGGCGCGGTTTGATCGGCGTGGGGATGAGGCCGGGATTGCGTCGAGCCGCCTCAAGCGCTGTGGCATCGGCTTCATAGGCATCGAGGCTGCGCACTTTGGGTGCGTGGCGGAGGATGTGGTCACTGAGGTAACCCCAGCTACATCCCAGGTCAGCAACAGCACCATGAAGGGTGTGCGGC
>JAIXVB010000495.1 GCA_027483245.1 Verrucomicrobiaceae bacterium
ATCTCCAGGCTCCAGGCCCGCTTGCTCAGCAGGGGTGTTGGCAAACACCGTGCGCACCACGGCGCCGCCCTGATCGACTAGCCCGAGGATCTCTGCCTTTTCACGATCCAGATCCATCAACTCAATGCCAAGGCGTCCGCGTTTCACTTCGCCCACACTGACGAGATCTTCGACGATCTTCATCGCCATGTTGACCGGAATGGCAAAGCCGATGCCCGCATTCATGCCAGAGCGAGAAAGGATGGCAGTATTGATGCCCACTACACGGCCAAGAGCATCCACGAGTGGCCCGCCGGAGTTGCCAGGATTGATCGAGGCATCCGTTTGAATGAAGTCCTCATAACCGCTCATGCGACCATTGCCCACGATGTTCATGCCACTGCGCCCCAGCGCACTGACGATCCCCTGAGTCACCGAACGATTCAGTTCCATCGGCGCACCCGCGGCAAGCACGATGTCTCCGACTTTTAGTTTGTCACTGTCACCCAGCGTTGCCTGAGGCAGATCCTTGGCATCGATCTTGATCAGCGCCACATCCGTCAGGGGATCCGAGCCGATCACTTTCGCGAGGTAGGTGCGTGTTGTGCCATTGATTTCCACCACCGCTTCGATTTTCTCGGCTTCACCGACCACGTGATTGTTGGTCATGATGTAGCCATCATTGGAAACGATGAATCCCGAGCCCACGCCATCGGGCTTGTTGTCTTCCTCTTGGGGCATTTGACGCGGAGACCCGCGACGTCCGCGCGGCGTTGGCGCTTGGTCCTCATCCTCGCCCCCAAAGAAGCGATGGAAATAAGGGCGCAACTGAGGCGGGATATCTTCGATGCTTGGCTGCTCTTGGTCCTTCTTGCCGCCATAAGCAAAGATGGTCACCACGCTGGGCAGGATCTTTTCGACCACCGTCGCGTAACTCATCTGCAATTGACCGCCATTTGGCAGGCTGGAGTCATCTTTGAGGAGCCGAGATTGAAACTCGATCGGGTCCATCTTCGCCGGGCTTTTCAGATCGGCGAAAACCGGACTCAAGCTGAGAGTAAACAGTCCTGCTGCAGCCAGGACTCGAGTCAAACGTGTGGGTGTTTTCATGGTGGGTGAGTTTATAGAACGCGTTTCAGACGCAGTGCCTATGACGGAAACGTTGAGCGATTGTTGAAAACTATTCCACACACAAAAACGCCCGTCGGTGACGTTTAGCCGCCCTTTTAACCACCCGCCAAGGCCCGTTTTCACAAGCCTTTACGGGATCACCGCCTCAAGGCTTCGCCCGAGCAACCGCCAGCGCTTTGTCCATCACCGACTTGATCGTCACCTCGGCTCCGCCTTGGCGCTTGCTCTCATCCGCCGCTTCCATGAAGGCATAAATCTCCAGCGTCTCCTCAGGCGTCACCGGAGCCACTCCCGTGCGGAAAAAATGCACCGCCGAAAAAAGCAGCGGATCATATCCATCGTAAGTGCCCACGGGCGATTCGCCTTTGTCACCGATGGCCTTGCCACCGTAGCCCTTGCCCTCCGTGAATGTCCCCGTGCGTTGACCTTCCCAGGTGCCGACGACGGTGATCTTGCCCTCTGCCGTCGTGCCACGTTTCACCGACACACAGCCCGTGCCCATCACGGTGAATAGGCTCTCCACACCGTGAATGCCATACCAGAAAAGATCAGGATGGGTCGCCTCCAAAGACGCCGGACTGAAAGTATCTGCCTGTTTCACTTTGCCAATGCTACCCGCACGCACCGCCAGTGTCGTCTTGCCAAAGCGCAGGGAAGATGAGCTAAACACAGGCACACCCGCAGCCTTGGCTTCATCAAAGATCTTGATCGCATCCACCAGCGTGCCCGCGATGGGTTTGTCGATGTACACCGGTTTGCCAGCGGCAAGACAGGGGCGGATCTGCTCCAGATGAGGACGCCCGTCGTTGGTTTCGAGAAACACCACATCCACCTTCTCCAACAAAGCCTCAATGCTCGGCACGATCTCCACGCCCAGCGCTTTCACCTTCTCCACATATTCAGGCACCCGCTTCGTGCTGCTCTCAATGTCCTTCGACCCTTGTGCATAAGCCGCCACCATTCGCACGCCCATCACCTCCGGCTTCTGCGGGTCCGTATTCAGGGTCTTGGTGAAAGACAGCACGTGAGAAGTATCCAAGCCGATGATGCCTGCGCGGATACTTTGAGCCGAGGCTGAAGACAACGTCAGCAGCGTGACAGTGAGAGAGAGGAAAAAGCGAATCATGGAGGCAGTCATTACGCTGCCCTTACCTCTGCCTTTCCGACTCATGACTTCCGCACGCAGATGGGTCACAAAAGAGCGGGTCCTCGGTAGCGAATGCCTTTCACGTGCCAGGGAGTTCGCGGATTCTCATGGGGAGATCGACGGGACGAAAAAAGCCCCCGCTGCGGTGAGGCGAACGGGGGCTCTGTGAGATGACTTTTCCAGAAAGAACCGGATTACTCCACAATGGGGAGTAGGTTGTCTTTGCACCACTGACCGTTCTGTTTGGTGACTCCATCCGGATCGTCCACGGCAACGTGGGCTTCATCTTCGCAGATGATCCAGCCGGAGTAGTCGCGGGCGACAAGCCATTCGGTGATTTTATGGAAGTCGAGCTTGCCGGTTCCCATCTGCGCCCAAGGCTCGGCTCCATTGCCCGAATAGTCTTTGTAATGGATGTGGTTCACGAGGTGCTGCCATTTGTTCAACGTGGCGATGACGTCCATGCCACCGCGGATGATGTGGCCGACATCGGGCGTCCAGCCAGTGACCTTCGGATCGAGGCTGGAGAGGACGACGTCGTAGTCTTCCTGCGTGCGGACGAGCGAGGCTGGGGGGCTGTTGGGATGGTAAGAAGCCTTGATGCCGAGATCAGCAGCGCGCTTGGAGACGTTGTTGACGTTTTTGGCGATGTTCAGGCGGCGACGTTGCAGGTCGTTTTTGCGTCCGCTGGGCAGGGTGACAGTGCCGAGCATGGAGCCTGGGAAGTGCTTGAGGAGGTCCAGGGTAAAATCAGCAGCCGCACGCTCATTGGGGGCTTCTTCTTCGCCATCCCAGGCACAGACCAGAGCGAGTCCAGCGAGCTTGATGTTGTATTGCTGGAGGGTGTCCTTCAGCTTGATGGGATCGCAGAAATCACCGAGCCAGTATTTGCCACAGCCCAGCGCGCTCTCGGAGATCTCGAGCACCATCGGTTCGATCCCAGTGAAGCCGGACTCTGCGGCGACCTTGATCATGTGGTCGAGTTTGTTGTCGTAGCCCTTGCCGGTGCCCTGCATGAACCAAGTGTAAACCTGGGAGCCGAATTCGATTTTTGCCATAGTGAGGATGGAGTCGGTTGTTGGAGTGGATCGCTGATAAAACTCGCCCTGGAGCGTAGCGGTCGCTATTGGAAACGACAGCTCTCCGCCTGTCCAGCAGCGAATTTGCAGGAAGAGCAATCGTCTAAAGCTGCATCTGAGCGGCGGTTAAGGCACAGAACATGGAGAGCACTGGTGGCAAAGGTTGTGCCCAGGTTCTTTGTGAGGGCTCCCCTGAAATCAAAAGTTGTCGGCCAACGAATGGCGCTTTAACGCAGGTCATGATCCGCAATCTCATCCTCGATTGGTCCGGCACTTTGGCAGATGACCTCAGTGCCGTCATCACGGCCACGAATCGGGTGCTGGCGCATTTTGAAAAGCCTGCGCTGACTCGAGAAGAATTTCGTGAGGTTTTTCGCCTGCCTTACACGGAGTTTTATCGAGAAATGTTGCCCGACGTGCCGCTGCCGTTGCTGCAAAAATTGTATTTGGAGAGCTTCCCAGAGGATAAACAGCATCCCGTGCCGATGATCGATCACGCGCTGAGTTTTCTCCAACAGGCGGCAGAGACGGGGCGGCGAATGTTTGTGTGCAGCAGTGCGCCTCTGGAACATGTGCAGGCTCAGGCGGAGATGAATGGAGTGGCTCACTTTTTTGAGCATCTGCACTGCGGGATCGTGGACAAATGCGTGCACGTTCACGAGGTGCTGCGGTTGCATGATCTGCGAGCGGAGGAAACGGCCTTCGTCGGAGACATGCGTCACGACATCCATGCCGGTAAAGTGGCCGGGCTGATAACGATCGCGACGGCGACAGGTTATGAGTCCGTGGCAAAGCTGCAATCGGCCGCGCCGGATATGCTGGTGCAGGATCTCTCGACTTTGACACGGCTGATGCGCACGCCCAAACTGACGCCATGAACACGCTGCCCCTTGCTGATGAAATTCACCTTCACGGTCTGGATCTGCCGGTGCAGATCGGTGTGCCGGAGGAGGAGCGTGCGGCTTGGCAGACTTTGCAGGCAGACGTGATCTTGAGCGTGGCCACCCGCTTTGAGGAACTGGGGGACGAGATTGACCGAACCATTGATTACTCCGCCGTGGCCAATCGCTTGCGTGCCTTGGCAGCGGAACGTCCACGACGATTGATCGAGACCTTAGCGACGGAGATGACGGCTTGTCTTCTGGCTGAATTTGGAGCTTTGCGCGTCTCCGTGACGCTGCGGAAACGTATTTTGCCAGGATGCGATCATGTGGCGGTTCACTTGATTCGCCCCTGATTCACCCCCTTTCCCAAGAAAAGCTTGTCTGAATCCCCGATGGGTTGTTTGCTGGATCATTCGCGTGATTCTATTCACACGAGCAGTGGACGCATGGAAACCCCGATTGATCAGACCCCAGCCACCAGCAGCGCAGCGGAAGACCGTGCGCTCGTCGAGCGTGCCCAAGCAGGAGACACCCGCGCCTTTGACGAGCTGGTGCGCAAATACACCCCGAAGCTTTACGGCCTAGTTTACAACATGACCTCCAACCGGGAGGACACCGCCGACCTGTTGCAGGAAATTTTCGCGAAGGCTTATCGCTCGTTGAAGCGCTTCATGGGCAAGTCGTCCTTTTACACCTGGATCTACTCGATCTCGGTGAACATGACGCTCAACTACCTGAAAAAACGGGGTCGCTACGCTAAAGTCAGCCTCGATGACGTGGACAACGGCATCCACAACGACCCGGAGTTCATCAAGATCACCACGGCCAATCGCGACACGGTTCGGGAAGTAAACATCCATGAACTGCAAAAAAGATTGAACGAGGCCATGATGAAGCTGTCAGAGGATCATCGCACCGTAGTAACTCTCTACGACGTCCAGGGCCTTCAGCACAATGAGATCAGCAAGATTCTCGGCGTATCGGAAGGAACTGTGAGGTCTCGATTGTTCTACGCCCACAGACTCTTGCAGACTTTTCTGGAAGATTTTGTGAAATGACACAAATCCTGCTTACTCAAGATAACGCCTAACTCTGACTCCGACAAAACACATGAACGAATTCGAGAACATCCAAAGGCTGCTTCGACTGAAACAGTATGAGACTCCAGGTGATGAATTTGTGGAAGACTTCGTGACTCAATTTCGTGAGCGCCAACGTTCGGAACTGCTTCGTCAATCAGCCCGCGGTCTGCTTTGGGAGCGTGTGAATACGTTTTTCAGTGACTTGATTTCGCCCAAGTGGGCCACCGCTGCCGTCACGGCTTCGGTTTCCATTGTCGCAGCCTGGGGCACCCTAGGTGTCATCGGTAGCACCTCCAATAGCAGCCATCAATTGGCGATCGTGGCTGAGCCTGTCGCTGGGGCCATGCAAAATCAGCCTTCTCTGGCGGTTGAAAGCGAGCTAATTAAGGAAGCTGAGCTGGCCGAAGAGCGAGAAATCAAGAGCATCCTGCTCAGTCGCCACTTCGAAGGTGACGAAATCGCTCTCAGTTCTGAAGCCAACTTCATCCCCGTCTCGAGCGCTGCCCTTCCCGTTTCCGCTGAGTTTTTCCCAGTGAGTCCTTTCGGCAACTAAAAGACCGCTCTGCGATGGAAGAGAAAGCTCTCCAGCAGCAGCAGTGCTAACACGAACAGAATCAACAGCTGAGCTGCTGTTCCCCAAGACGAGCCACTTGCCCATTTCGGCAGTGGCTCTTTTTGTTGAGGCTCATCACTGCGGCTCGGGATTTGTGTTTCAGCTGCGGAGGTTAGCACACTGCTGCCTGAACGCTGTCCTGCAGTCCAGATGCCAATCCGTGTGACCGCGAGCAATCCGTGGGGAGCTTGATCGGTCGAGGAGGTGAATTGGCTGCCATCCCATTCACTCCACTGCACAAGACCC
>JAIXVB010000030.1 GCA_027483245.1 Verrucomicrobiaceae bacterium
AAGGAAGCCTGGAAGACGCTCTCCAAAGAGGCATCTCTGGCGAACAATCAACGTCACATCGCCGTGGATCGCGGGGCGGGGCCTTATCGAGTGCTGTATGTATCGGGGCGGCCTAACTGGGAGTATAAATTTTTGCGTCGGGCCATTGCGGGCGATACCGAGGTGCAAATGCCCTCGCTGATTCGCATTGCCAAACGGGAACCGAAGTTCGAATGGCGTGGGCGCACGGGTGAGACGAGCAACCCTTTGTTTCGTGGTTTCGGCCAGCAAGGAGAAGCGCAGCGTTACGATCAACCAGTGCTGATCCGCCTGGGCACAAAGGATGGCAAAGAGCTCAGTGATGGTTTCCCAAAATCTGCTGAGCAGTTGTTTGGCGAGTATCGGGCGATCATCCTGGACGACATCGAGGCGGAGTTTTTCACTCAGGAGCAGATGAAGCTCATGGAGCGGTTTGTCAGTGAACGCGGGGGTGCCTTGCTGATGCTGGGTGGCCAGGAGAGCTTTCAGGCGGGTGGTTATGATCACACAGCGGTGGGCCGAATGCTGCCCGTGTATTTGGATCGTATTTCACAAGCGCCTGCCATCGAAAACGGTCGGTTTGATCTCACTCGTGAAGGTTGGTTGGAACCCTGGACACGTTTGCGAGCCGAGGGTGATCAGGAAGAACAACGGTTGTCTCAAATGCCGGGTTTTTATGCGGTGAACCAGACTTTCTCCATCAAACCGGGTGCGAGTGTGCTGGCAACGATTCACGTAGGTGCAGATGGCGATGGGTTGCCTGCACTGGCAGCTCAGCGTTTTGGTGAAGGTCGTGTGGGGGCACTGATGGTGGCAGATCTGTGGCGCTGGGGCATGCGGGATGAAGAAGCGCGCAAGGATCTGGAACGTGCTTGGCGGCAGATGATGCGCTGGCTGGTGGTGGATGTTCCGGATAAGGTCATGATTTCAGCCCAACCAGATGCAGAGCGCATGAAGCTGGAATTGCGGGTGCGTGACGAATCGTTTTTGGCCAAAGATGACGCGATGGTGAAGATCGAGGTGACTGGTCCGAATGGTAAAAAGTCAGCGTTGTTTGCCGAGCCCAGTTTGAAAGAAGCGGGTCTTTTTGAGGCGGAGTTTTATCCGCGTGAACCAGGGTCGTATCGTGCGGTGGCTGAAGTGGCCCAGGAGAGCGGGCTGCCTGATGCTGCTCATGAGAAGAAAGCGACCGGATGGGTTCATGATCCCCTGCCTGCGGAGTTTGTTTCTTTGAAACCAGGCCATGAGTGGGCTGAGCGTTTGGCCAAGGCGTCTGGTGGGCAGGTGCTAACACTGGCGGATTTATCCCGACTGCCTGAAATCTTGAAGGACATTCGAGTTCCGATTGAAGAAACCATCACCACTCCGCTCTGGCATTCCCCATGGGTTTTTGCACTGGTGCTGGGACTTCTCAGTGTGGAATGGTTTTTGAGAAGGAAAGGGGGCATGGCATGAGCAAGACGAAACCTAGCAGACTCATGGACCCCAGTGAACCGTGCCATTCCCTTCGTGGCCTCGTTCTTATGCTGCTGTTGACCCTCGTGAGTGTCAGCCTTCAGGGGGCAGCACCAGAGCGGGAGGTGGAGATCATTCTCGTCACCGGTGCGCCAGGTGAAGAAACGTATGCAGAACGTTTTGAAAAGCAGGTGACCACGTGGAAAGAGGCCGCGACAAAGGCTGCTGTGAATGTGCAGGTCATCGGCAAGGATGATGGTGGGGCTGCTGCGTTGGAGGCTGAGTTGAAGAAGGCGGTGGCTCACACCACCGGTCAGCTTTGGCTCGTATTCATCGGCCATGGAACCTACGATGGGCGCGAGGCCAAGTTCAATTTGCGTGGACCGGATGTCTCTGCCAGGCAGTTGAGCGAATGGTTGAAGCCCATGCAGCGTGAGTTGGTAGTGATTCACACAGCCTCCGCCAGTGCTGGTTTTTTGTCGTCGTTAGCGACAAAGAATCGAGTGATTGTGACGGCCACTCAAGGTGCGGATGAGGTCTTTTATGCTCGATTTGGTGAGTTCTTTGCCCCAGCGATTGCGGGTTTGCCAGAGGCTGATCTGGATCAGGATAAGCAGGTGTCTGTGCGGGAGGCCTTTGTGTATGCCAGCAAGGAGGTCGCTGAGTTTTATGAAAAGGATGAGCGACTGGCGACGGAGCACGCGCTCATGGATGACAACGGTGATGGTGTGGGCACCCGTGCCGAGGTGTTTGCGCAGAAGAACGGAAAGGAAGTCAAAGATGGTTCACGGGCCGCTCAGATCGTCCTGGTGTTGAGCGAAGAAGAGCGCCGTTTGAGCGATGCTCAACGAGCCCAGCGTGATGAACTCGAGCGCCAACTGGAGGTCTTGAAGGCCAAGCGCGAAGCAATGGAAGAAGCGCTCTATTACCGCCAGCTAGAAACGCTAATGCGAGAGTTGGCGAAGGTGTATTCGACGTAACGGCGTTGAGGATCACGCCTCAAGCAACGGTTTCAAGGTGCTGTGGAAAAAGCGTTCTGCCTGCTCGGCGCCAGCCGCATAGAAGCTGGGCATCTTAGCACTGGAAAGCAACCCGGGTCGCTCATGGGTGGTGTCCGTGATGAGAACTTTTTTTCCATGCAATTCAGCGAGGCGAAGTCGGTATTCGAGCAGTTGCTCCCCAGCGCAGGTGTGAGCACGAGCGGTGAGATGGACGAGGTTGAAGGGGAACATCTTGGGCGCAGGACTCTGCGTGTGATTGACCCGGTGCATGAGGATGAGGTCCACCTTTTCATCTTCCAGCCATGGGTCGATCGGGGCTTCATGGGCAATGCCTCCATCAAAACAGGTCATCCCCTGATGCTGAAGCGGTGCAAAAATGGTGGGCACGCAGCAGCTGGCGACCATGGCTCGAGCGAGGGAGCCCTTTTGCAAAAAGTGGGTGCGGTAGCTGTCGAGATCACTCACGGCGGCCAAGAAACTTGGTTGGGTGAGGTCTTCAATCTGGCGATTCTTCAGCAGGGTCTCCAGGTGCTCTGCCGCGCCCTCAGGATTGAAGACAGCGATGTTGCGCTCATTGAAGGTGTTGTGAATGTAATGGGTCCACCACGGAGTGCGACGGATGAATGTGCGGCGAAAATGGGGGGAACAAACGGTCTCCCGAATGACTTCGGAAGAAAGGCCTGCGGCATAAAGGCCGGCAGCGACAGCCCCTGCGGAGGAACCTCCGACGGCGACCGGGCGCACGCCAAGTTCGTGGAGCCTCGCGAGAAAACCCGCGTGTGTGGCATAACCCAAAAAAGAAGCTCCGAGAGAAATGGCGATGCGAGGGCTCAAAGGGAGGACTGCGGTTGAGGGAGGAGTGATTTGGTGGCGCGCGATCCTAGGATGAACAAGAAGCCGCCAAAGATTCCCCAGACGACGCCCATCAGCCAACCTGCCAGAGAGGCAGAGACGGCAACGGCTTCTGGTAAACCCGTGAGGGCGTGGACAAGGGTCTCAAAGGTCTTTTCACGGACACCAAGACCGGAGACCGAGATGGGCAGGCCTGCGGCAGCATCGACGATGGGCATGGCAGCCATGACTTCGAGAAGGGGAGCCTTTCCACCGACCGCAAAGATACCGCAGTAGAAGGAAAGAAAGTGGGTGAGGAAGATGAGCACGGAGAGTGCCATGGCGATCAAGGAGCAGCCCCAGGCACGACGGATGCCATCGCAGGCGGTGGCGAAGTTTTTCAGCGGTGGCCAGCCGAGGATCCTGGGCC
Organism: Verrucomicrobiaceae bacterium; assembly: GCA_027483245.1. GTDB lineage: Bacteria > Verrucomicrobiota > Verrucomicrobiia > Verrucomicrobiales > Verrucomicrobiaceae > Prosthecobacter. The sequence goes on from JAIXVB010000030.1 coordinate 3,736, forward strand.
ACTGCTTTTCTCCCCAGTTGTAAAGGTGAGGTGCGAAAGAGATGACTGAGAGGATGATGGCCACGATGGAGCCACCCATGAACCAGGTGAATCCTTTGACAATGGCCCGGACTTCCACGCTGTAGTTGGCGTAACCTTCGCGAAAAACCGTACTGCAGGCGAGGAAAAGAATCGCGAGGCCGACCATGCCGAGCATGTGATCGAGCATGACAGAAACCATGATGGGCAGCCTGCGTGCGCCAGGGCGTTTCATCAGGGCCAGCACACGATAGGCATCTCCACCGACTGAGCCGAGCGTGGTGATGTTGAAGAAGTTGCTGATGAGGGTGACTCGCAGGACTTCACCGCCGGGCACGGGATGGTCCTGACCTTTCAGAAGGACCTGCCAGCGCAACGCACTGAACCAGGTTGACAAGCCGACGCTGAGCAGTCCGGCAAGTGTCCACGGCCAATGGGTGACGATGGACTGAAGGTGTGGCCAAATGGCATCCAGGAAACGATGTTCCCGGAAAATCATCCAGAGCAGAGTCGTGGTGATGCCGAGCTTCAGCAGGATGAGCAGGGCCTTTTTCATGGTGCCTCGGCTCAGGCCAGACCCGCTTCTTCGATGGCCTTGGCGATGCTTTCCACGCTATGGAGGATCTCGCGGGCCTTGGTCTGATCACCGATCTTGAGTTTGAAATGTTTCTCGATCGCGACCACGAGCTGGAGAGCATCGACACTGTCGAGCCCAATGCCATCGGGACCAAAGAGCGGAGCTTCATCAGTGATTTCATCGACACCGATCTCCAGCATGAGTTCGCTGGCCATGACTTCTTTGATGCGTTGACGTAGGTTCATTCGAGGAGCTTGGAGTGGGGCAAAAAAGGATGTTAAACAAGAGCGCCGTCGAGCTTGAGGGCGGCGCCAGTCATATAGCTCGCCTCAGAGCTAGCAAGAAAGAAAACAACCGCAGCGATCTCCGCAGGCCGTGCAAAGCGCCTCATCGGTGTTTCGCGCTTCACGGCTTTGATCTGCTCTTCGGTCCATGTCGCAGGCAGGGCGCCTTCGATGTGACCCGGGCAGATGGCGTTGACGGTAATGCCGAGGCGGGCTGTTTCTTTGGCCAAGCTTTGTGTCAGACCGATCACACCGGCCTTCGCGGCTGCATAGTTGGTTTGTCCCGCAGGTGAGTGCAGAGCGCTGAGGGAGGCGATGTTGATGATGCGGCCCCAGCGCTGTTTCATCATCGGATTGAGAGCTGTTTGGCAGCCTAAAAAGACGGCGTTGAGGTTGGCATCCAGCACGCCGGACCACTGAACTTGGGTCATGGTGGCGAGCAGGGAATCATCGTGATAACCGGCGTTGTTGATGAGCACGCTGAGCAGACCACTGGTGGATTCGATCTGGGCGATGGCGCTGTTCCAAGACTCGGCATCGGTGATCTCCAGGGGACAAAGATGCGCCCGTCCAGCGAATTGACTCGTCAGTGTCTCCGCACGGTCTCGCCGCTCACGAACGCCAAGGAAGACGTGGCATTCAGGATCACGCTCGAGGAAGTATTGAGCGGTCGCGTGACCGAGGGTGCCATTGGCTCCGGTGATGAGAATGCGTCTTGGAGATGTCATGAAAGGGGTCGAATACGAAAACAGCGCCGGTTGAGCCGACGCTGTTTCGAGGAGTTTGTAACTTACGCAGGAACTATGCCGCTGCGGGAGAGTGCGTGTCGCAATGTTCTGGCACAGGCTCGGTTTCTTCGACCACGGCACTGTCCTTCAGAAATTGCAGAGCGCTCTCGATCAGGAGGTCACTGCGGAGATTGTCGATCATGCCGCTCTTCTGGGCTTCAGCCATGAACTTCTTCACCGGCTTGTTTTGGCGAGCGGCCATGTTGGCCAGGGTGTAGGTGAGCTGTTGATCGGTGATGCTCAGGCCTTCTTTCTTGGCGACCTGTTCGAGCATGAAACTGACCTTCACACTTTGCTTCGCTTGTTGAGTGGCGCTGCTGAGGATCTCGTCCTGCTGTTTCAGCAGTTCTTCCTGAGAGATGCCCTGCTGCATGGCGCGGGTGGCGATCTCGTTGGTGCGGCGTTGAGCCTCACGATTGACGATTTCCTGAGGCACTTCGAACTCAGCTTTTTCGAAGATGTGAGCGATCACTTGATTGCTCTTGTCGTTCTCACGAGCTTGTTCGCGGCGGCGGCGGATGGCTTCTTTGATTTCGCTGCGGAGCAGCTCTTCGGTCATTTCTTCACCGCCGAGTTTCTTGATGAATTCAGCGTCGAGGGCTGGCACGACTTTGTCCTTGATGCCTTTGCATTGGATGTCGAACACCAGCGTCTTACCGCGAAGAGCTTCGAAAGAGAAGTCCTCTGGAAGGGTGATGTTGAGTGTGCGTTGCTCGTCTTTCTGAATGCCAACAAGGCCTGCGTAGAAGCCAGGGATGAAATCTTCTTCGGCGTCGAGCAAGAACCAGTTCTCGTCGATCTTTTTCAGGTGCTCAGGGGCATCTGGGATGACCTCCCCAAGAGGCTGTCCATCCAGCGTGGTGGTGAAACCGAGAACGACGGCTTGGCCGAGAGCAGCTGGAGTTTCCACATCATTGAAGGAAGCATAACGCTCGCGCAAATGGAGGATGTCGTGCTCGACATCAGCGTCGGTGATCTCGATGCGTGCCAGTTTGACTGGGATGCCTTTGTATTCAGGAAGTTCGATCTTCGGTGCCAGGCTCATCTCAGCGCTAAAGCTGAAGCTCTGGTCAGTCTCATGGATCATCTTGTCCGTGACGGAGAGGATATTCAGGACTTCGAGGCCTTCGTTTTTGATTGCGGTGCGGAGGCCATCATTGATGAGTTGCTTTTCCAGTTCGCTCTTGATGTCATCGCCAAAACGCTTTTGCACGGCGGCGGCAGGGGCTTTGCCTGGGCGGAAGCCGGGCAGGCGCACTTGGGTGGCAAAGTAAGCGGTGATGGCGTTGCGCTGCTTGGCGACTTCTTCGGCAGGCACACGGATGTGCGCGACGGCGCGGCAGTTGGGCTGGTGTTCGACGTTGATGTTCATGGCGTAAAAGACAGGCTAAAAACCCATCCGACACGGTGTCTGGCACCAGGCCTGGGCCGGAGGGGCGGACAGGCTAGAACAGGTTGCCGGGTTTGACAACCCTAGAACGAATCTTCAGATAATGGGCCTTTTGGGGCTCTTTGCCGACTCATTCGAAGACAAAGGGCAGCCCCTGGGCTTTCATGAGATCGCGTTCTTTGGCTAGGTATTGATCGGCCAACTTGGCAAAGGCTCCGCCCTTTTTCATCTGCGCGAGGGCTTGATTGACCTGCGATTTCAGTTCCTCGCGGCCTTTTTTCAGGCCCACGGCCCAGACTTCCTCCCGCAGAGGGGCCAGCAGGGCGCGGGTACGATCGGGATGCTTGGCATGGTAGTTCATGACCGAGACCTGATCATAAACCCAGGCATCCACGGTGCCATTCACCACTTCCAGCACACAAGCTGCGTCGGTGTCCAGTGCCACGAGTTCCGCTTTGGGGAGTTCGGCGCGGCACCATTGCTCACCGGTGGTAGCGATGCGGACGGCGAGTTTGCGTCCTGGTTTTTTAAGATCTTCGTCGTTTTGCACCGTGGCGTCTTTGGCTGCCAGGATGGATAGGCCGGTCTTGACGTAGGGGGCTGAGAAATCAATGGCCTGGCGCCGTTGGTCGTTGGCGGTGAGTGAGGAGATGATGAGATCGATCTGACCCGTTTGTAAGGCTGGAATGAGACCATCAAAGCTGAGGTTGCGGAATTCGACCGGCTTGCCGACGACTTTCGCAATCTCTTGGCCAATGGCGACACTGACTCCTGTAATCTGGCCTTTTTCATCCACGAATTCAAAGGGCGGGTAAGTGGCGTCCATGCCAATGATGAGCGCGTCCCGAGGTGCGCAGCCGATCAGGGTGAAGAGAGCGAGGAGAAGGCAGAGGCGGTGAAACATGGCAGGATTGAGATGGGGTTTTTGGGCGAATCCTGGTCTGTAGATTGAGAAGAGAGGCGGTTTAGCGCTCCTCGACCCAGCCTGGAGCTGGATAACTGCCGAGCACTTTGACCGTTGCTCCGTGGGCCTCCAGGTCGCCTATGGCGGACTGAAGGGTGGGCTCCTCATGGTGACCACTGATTTCCAAAAAGAAACGTGCCTCGGTGCCACTGAGATCACCTGGAACGGGGCGATTTTCGATCTGGCGCACGTTGACGTTTTTGCTGGCGAAGACTTGCAGCACCTCGAGAAGCGCGCCGACACGATCACGAGCATGAACCATGAGCATGGTGTTGTCATGGCCACTGGGCGCACCGCTGCGCTGACCCAGAATGATGAAGCGTGCACGAGAAGAATACTCCCGAGGAGAGGTGGTGATGATGCGCAGGCCATGCAATTCCGCGCTCAGCGGTGTGCCGACTGCCGCACTGCCGGGTTCACATTCAGCCTGGGTGGCGGCGAGGCTGGAGGAGGCTGTCTCCACCAAGCGTGCCTGAGGGAAACTCTGGGTCAGCCACGCGCGGCAGGGGGCGAGCATCTGCGGGTGACCATAGATGACCGTGATCTCCTGCTGGCTGCCCTTGGCCATGACGACGGTCTCCACTTTCCAGAGAATCTCGGCGTAGATTTGCAAGGAGGAGTCCACCAAATGATCCAGCGTGTGATGCACGGCTCCCTCTGTGGAATGCTCGATGGGCAAGACCCCGTAGTCTGTCTCCCGGGCCGCGACTCGTTCAAAGATGCCTTCAATGCTCGCCTCGGCCGCGTAGATGACGCTGTTGCCAAATTTATTGATCGCCACCTGGTGTGTCCAGGAACCCACAGGCCCGAGATAAGCGATTTTGAGGTCGTTTTCCAGTGCTAGGGCAGCGCTCATGACCTCACGGAAAATGGCGCGGATGGCGCGTTCGGTAAGCTTACCGTTCTGGGCGGTGTTGAGCGCACACAGTTTTTTCAGCAGAGCTTCCTCACGACCGGGAACATAAATGTCGAGCCCGTCCTTTTTTTTAATCTCACCGATCTGGTGCACCAGTTCTGCTCGCTCATTGAGCAGGCGAATCAGCTGCTGATCCACGGCGTCGATCTGAATGCGTGTTTGATCCAAGGACATGGGAAACGCGGTGGCCGGGATTACGAAGCCGACGCCTCCGACGTCGGTTCTCCCGCAGGTGGGGAGGCGGGTTCGAGTGACATTTGATGTTCTTCAGGGGCGGAGGCACCGGGCTGTTCGGAATCAGCCGAGGGCAGCTTCACACGACGCAGTTCCGAGGCATTGGGGAGTTCATCCAGAGTCTTCACATTGAAGTGATCCAGGAAACCATCGGTCGTGCCGTAAAGCAGGGGTTTGCCCGGCAGGTCAGCCCGGCCTTCGATCTTCACCAAACCACGATCCACCAGTTGTTGCATCATGGCATCCACACTGACGCCGCGCACGGCTTCGACGCCTGCCTTGGTGATTGGTTGCCGGTAGGCGATGATGGCCAGGGTTTCCAGGGCTGGCTGGCTGAGGCGTTGAACTTTTTTTCCAGGGAAAAGCGCCCGGCACCACTCCACGTAGTCGGTTTTGGCGCAGAGTCGCCAGCCATTGCTGCGCTCGACGATTGTGAAAGCGCGCCCGTCTTTCTCATAGTGGGCAATGAGTAGATCAATGGCCTCGCGGACCGCGAGCTCATCCACTTTCAGCAGTGGCTGCACCCACTCGGGCACGAGGGTGATATCGGGACTCTCCGTCGCTGCATCGGTGATGTCCTTCGCCGTCTCTTTGACCGCAGCCGCCATCTGCGTCAGTGGCAGTGGCTCCTGGGTAGCAAAAAGGAGAGATTCGACGATGGCAGTCAGTTCCATGGAGAAGGGGACGCGCACCCAAAGCGAGGCGGCGGGGGGAGTCAAGCCGCCGGGCGCATCTTCAGGCGGGTCACTTGGGTCTTGCTTGCCCGGCGAGCCACGGCGAAATCAGGCCCCGTTATGCTGGATGCCGACCTGATCGAGAAGCTCAAAAAGATCGAACGTCTCTACGCGGGGGCGACGACCCCTGGGGAAAAAGATGCCGCTGCGGATGCCATGGCGCGGATTCAGAAGCGACTGGCGGCTATGGAATTGGTGGAGAAACCCATCGAATACAAATTTACCCTGACCGACGCCTGGTCGAAGAAACTCTTCAATGCTCTGCTCCGTCGTTATGGACTTCGGCCTTATCGTTACGCTCGCCAGCGGCGCACGACGGTGATGGTGCGGGTGCCGCGCTTGTTTGTGGAAGAGACTCTTTGGCCTGAGTTCCTAGAGTTGAGTCAGGTGCTGAAAACTTATCTGGATGAAATGACTGAGCGAGTGATCCGCGAGGGCGTCCATACGAACATGGAGGAAGAGGAGGTCGTGTCAGGGGATTATCTGGCTTGAGTCAGTGAGTTTGTCCGAGGCGCATATTTGTATTTCCAAGACAATAGAATGACGCTTTTGTGACATGCGGAAATAATACCCTTCTCGAATGCGTCAAAAACCCACGGATCAGAGACAGCTCCTCGCCAGCACCATTCTCCAAGTTCGCAGTCTACGCGCTACTTCACGCACAGCGCTGGCTCGTCACCTTGGTGTATCGGCCTCCACCACCGGGCTTTATGTGGATCAATTGATCGCCACCAGTTTCCTGCATGAGTCCGGGCTGGAGCATGGAAGCATGGGGCGACCCAAGCGCATGCTGCGCACACGTGCTGAGGCGGGTTGGTTCGCAGGGGTAGAGTTCAATGCGGAGCGTATCCAGATCACGGGAGTGGATTTCTCAGGTCAGCCTATTCTCTCGGCGGTGCGTCATTTGGTTTCTCCGCTCAGTACAGACTGCATCATGCGGACGATTCAGGAGATGATCGCCACCATGACCGCGCGGGCTCAGAGCAGTCTCCTGGCGATCGGAGTCGGGGCTCCAGGCATTGTGGATCCTCAAAAGGGCGTGGCTCTGGAATATACTTTTGTGACCGATTGGAAACAGGTGCCGATTGTGAAGATCCTATCCGCCGCCTTTCGGGTGCCGGTCACGCTGGAAAACAATCTGCGTGTCATCGCTCTTGCCGAGCGCTGGTTCGGTGGCGGGCGTGACCTGGATCATTACATCATCCTGGGACCGCGCAGTGGCTTTGGCATCGCCATGATGCAGGGCGGAAAAGTGATCACGGGGAAATCCTTTGCCGCTGGGGAAATTGGGCGTTGGCCCTGGCCTTTGGATGGCAAAAAGGACACGGTGGAGCTGCATCTCGCCCTCTGTGCTCCCGCCATCTATCGGCGTTTGGCAGAGCTTGAGCCCACCGCGCCTGTGCCTGCGGATCTGCGGCTGGCTTTTGCCTCACTCAATGCTGAGCGTCGTCCCGCTTGGTCAGGGGTGGTGGAGGACTTTGCGCGGGTCATCGCCTGCGTGCAGTTGATGGCTGATCCGGAGGTGTTTTTCCTGCATGGACCCCTCACGGCGCTCGGAGAAGCTTTTTGTCAGGACGTGGTGACTAAGGTCAGGAACCTAGTGCCTGCCCTGGCTCGCCATCCGTTGCAAATCGTGGGTTCTTCCCTCGGTGATGATGCGGGCTCACTCGGCGCGGCCAGTCTCGCCATGGAGGCTTGGGTGCCTTTTGAGCCCTGAGCCAGCCGCGATTTAGGCTTTCTGACTGTCGTCCTCGATCAGGACAAAGCGGAACCGCGAATCGTAAACTCCGCCTGTGAACTGAGTGCAGCATTGTTTGCAGGCACTGCCTCGGCGGAATTTGCGCACGCGTTTCACCTTCAGCCCACAGTGGGCACAGGCATAGGTGTAGGGGCGTTTCACCTCTCGGCGCGGCAGCGGCAGCGTGTGGCGTGCGGACTCTCCAGGGATGCCCACATCCACACAGGCGCGTTGCCATTCCACCCCGTGAGGTTCGATTTTTTTCCTGCCTGCTCGGTGATAGGCCACCAGATGCGCCAGCTCATGCAGGACTGTCCGATTTACCTGGCCCTCGAATTCTTGGAGCTTTGGATTCAGCTCGATCCGCCAGGAAGGGTAGTTCGCATACCCTGCGGTGCTCCGCAGCCTTGGGTTCCACTGCACACTCACCAGCTTCACGGCCCCGCTGAGATCCAGCGCATGCAGGATCTGGCGGCATTGTTCGGTCAGGGTTTCATCAAACTGGGTCGTAGTTTCGGCAGCGGTCGCTTTTTTGGCTTTGGCTTTTACTGGCGCGGACTGTGGATCGGCCTCGTCTGGAGTCGCATACAGCGGACGTTGCAGCGCGCGCTCAGCCAGACTGCCGCGGATGCCGGCTTGGAAGTCGAGAAAGAGCTGAGAAATGCGTTTCATGGGAACCCTGGGGAACTCACGCAGCGGAGGTCTTTGTCTCCACCTCCGGCTTCACCACTTTGGTGATCGGCGTTTGTTTGCGATCGCGGATGCGGTGCTCCTGATCCCCCAGCGCGTAGATCATGTCCGGCGCCACACTTTCCATCAAAAACACATTCGCACCGATCGTGCTGCGCGCTCCGACCACGGTGTCTCCACCCACGATCGTTGCCCCGGCATAAATCGTCACGTGATCCTCAATGGTGGGGTGCCGCTTTTTCCCAGCCAGGGCCTGCCCCTGAGCCAGCGATCGTGCTACCAGACCTACGCCTTGGTAAAGCTTCACCCGCGTGCCGATGCTGCACGTCTCCCCGATCACCACGCCCGTGCCGTGGTCGATGAAGAAGTGACTGCCAATCTGAGCTCCCGGATGAATGTCGATGCCCGTGCGGCCATGGGCCCACTCGGTCATCATGCGCGGAATCAGGGGCACGCCCATGGAGTAGAGCAGATGAGCGGCCCGCTGGATGGAAATTGCCTCGAGCCCTGGATAGGCCAGGATGATCTCCTCATAACTCCGCGCCGCAGGGTCGCCCTCGTAGGCCGCCTGCACGTCCGTTTGCAAAAGCCGCCGCACATTCGGCAGCTGCACCATGAAATCACAGACCAATTTCATGGCCTCCTCATGATGATTGCCACTGTTATCCCGCAGGCGCAGACTCCGCCGCACCTCTGTCTTCAGCCGATCCCGGATGCCCGCCACATGTTCATGCGTCAGCATCTCCAGATCGTGTGAGGCCACGGCATCATCGGAGAAAAAGCCAGGAAACAGCACCTGCAGCAGTTGCTCACAGAGCGTCGAGATCGCCCGCTTTGACGGCAAGGCGCCGCAGTCCACATGATTGATCCCCCCGACCTCGTGATACGAGGCCATGAGGCTCTGAACGATCTCTTCCTGACGGCAATCCATGATGATGGTGTGATGTAACAAAGAAACGCCCGTCTGGCAAATCAGGACCCACTTTCTACCCACACCTTCCGTGCTGGGGTTCAAAACCACCCCAGGCACAGAATTCAGTGCTTCAAATACTCCAGTGCCTTTTCCGGCTGCACCCGCACAAACGCGTTCACCTTCGTCGCCTGCTCCTCCGTCATGGGTTTCCCCGCCAGTGCTGTGCCCTGCAATTGTTTCTTTTGATCAGACACCGGAGCCCGGCGGTAACTTGCCCCGAGTTCACCCACGCCTCTGTGCCCCGCTGCCTTCGCCAGATCTGCCTGCTGTTGCGTCGTCACATAGACTCGGTCCGCACATTCCGCCTGCGTTGCCTGCCGAACCAACCGGTCAAAAGTGACCCGACTCGGATCATACTCGACCAGTGTTACCTCACGTCCCTCGAAAAATCCCGCTTCCGTCTTCACCACGCCCACGATTTGGCCGAGGCGCATTTCTCCGGTCCAAAAGCAGTATTGGGCAAAAGCTGCCTTCTCCCTGGCGGGTTGGGTCGGTATCATTCCGGTCACATTTTCACCTGCCAAACGCCGAAGCTCCTCACTGGGTGTCACCTTGGTTTTCCTCAGCGCCTCCAGCATCCGCTTGGCCAGGGGTTGCACGGTCCAGACCCCATCCTTACGCGGCACCAGATCCTGCTCTTCAGCATTTAAAAAGCGCACCACTTGGTAGTTCCACGCGGGTTCCTGAAAGCGCTTCAACGTCTCCGCATCTTTTCCCCCTTGATTGTTCGCGACAAAGATCGGGACGAAGTGAGTTTCGATGGCCTTCACCATCGTCGGATCACTCAACACCTCACGGCCAAACTGCTGGCAGCCAGAACAGCCCGGCACCTCTTGGAAGAGCAGAAACACCGGTTTCCCCGATTCTTTCGCCTCGGTTAGCCCCACATCCACATCTCGCCCCCAGCGCACGTTGCCGATTTCCACCGGTTGAACCGAGGACGGTGCCGCCTGCGTGCAGGCAGCGGGACTGAAGCAAAGCAAAGGAGACATCAGCGAAAGAAAAATCGATTTCATCGACTCTAAGAGCCCCATCATCCTCTTTATTCCGCAGGTTTGAATGGATCACAGGGCCTGGATTGGAAGGAATTCAAAGTTCCGCCTGTTCCTGGCATGGGCGCACAAATGTTACCTCGCCATTCTTGGCAGTGAACGCACCTTCCAAGTCTGATCCCATGGCTGAGTCGAGCTTCACCAGAAATTGACCGTTTGCATCAAAGTCTGCGAGCGATGAAAAGCTGAGTTCAGAAAGGATGTTTTCAGGAATGAAAGCCGACAACTCGGTCGTTACAATTTCTGAAAAACGGAATCCAATCTGGTGCCTTTTCGTGAGAACAAAATAACCATGAGGGTCCACTTCCGAGCTCATCTCCCAGGTTTCGATCGACAACTCAATGAAT